>JAHFUS010000036.1 GCA_023264975.1 Actinomycetes bacterium
GGGCTCGGCCGAGGGGGCCCCGCCGTGGGCGTTGGAGAAGCCCCTGCCGGTGCCGGAGACGGTCATGCCCGAGTCGGCACTCGAGGTGTTGACCGACAGGCTGGCCAGAGCGCTGCATGCGTAGGCGATGGACGCAGCCACGAGAGGCACTGCGATCGCCCCGAATGCCACGAGGTACAGCGGACGACGCTTTGATTTCATCAAATGTCCCTTTCTCTTCACCCCGGCGCACCCGGCTGATCACAAGCATACCCGGTGCTGGCCCCGTTTCAAATAGGTGCTGGTCGCGACTAGTTGCCTTTCCGGGCTGGAAGCGAAATGCTCCCGTCCGCCCTCGCCGCCGGCGGCTGACCCTCCGGTCACCGGCGGCCGCTGTAACGCCCGGCGCCGGCCGGGGACCTTGGACAGGAGTCCGGGAGCACACGAGCCCCACCCCTGTCGCCGCGAGTGAGGAGCGCCGATCGTGGTCCAGGACCGCGGACCGACCGTGGCGTACGCTCACCGCCGGTGGAAGCCGACGCTGAACTCGTCGTCCGGCTGCAGGCCGGCGACGAAACGGCTTTCGCGGAGCTGGTCGAGCGGTACCATGGCCCGCTTCTCCGCCTGGCCCGCGCCTTCGTGCCCAGCCGGGCAGTGGCCGAGGAGGTCGTGCAGGACGTCTGGCTCGGGGTCGTGCGCGGCATCGAGCGCTTCGAGGGACGGTCCTCGCTCAAGACCTGGCTGTTCCGCATCATGGTGAACCGGGCCCGCTCCACCGGGGTGCGCGAGCACCGTGAGACGCCGGTCGACCTCACCGCAGCGGAGCCGGCGGTGGCGTCCGGCCGCTTCACGTCGGGCGGCCAGTGGGCCCGGCCGCCTGCGCCGTGGGCCGACGGCGCCGAGGACCGCATAGAGGCCAAGGCCCTGGTGGGCCACATCGCCGCCTTCCTGGGAACCCTGCCGGAGGCGCAACGCCGGGTCGTGCTCATGCGCGACGTCGAAGGGCTGGCACCGGCCGAGGTCTGCGCGATCCTCGACATCACCGAGGCCAACCAGCGGGTGCTGCTGCACCGGGGCCGGTCCCGCCTCCGCTGCCTGCTCGAGGCCGAGCGGGGGAAGAGCTGAGCCCCGTGCTGTTCCGCCGCCGCCGCCGTGACCTCGTCTGCCAGCTCGCCGTCGAGCTGATCACCGACTACCTCGAGGGCGCCCTCCTGCCGGACGACCGCGCCCGCCTGGAGGTCCACCTGGCCGTGTGCCCGCACTGTGCCGAGTACCTGGCCCAGATCCGGGCCACCATCGCCGCCGCCGGAAGCGTCGACGCGGAGGCCCTCGCCCCCGACGTACGCGACGAGTTGGTCGGCCTCTACCGGCGCTGGCAGCAGGGCTGACCCGGGGCTGAACTTTCCGCGACAGCCTTTTCGAGGTTTCCCTTTCTGCCCCAGGGGGGATTCGTGAGGAGGGAACGTGCGGCGGACGCGTTCCATGCGTTTAATGCGTTCCGACGGCCCGGTACACCCTGGCTCGAGGTCCACGGCAAGGATTCCGTCCCGTCCCCTTGGGGGCGCGGGCCGTCGCCGTAGCGGTAGCAGCCGGCGACGCCTGATCGCACGGCTGGGAGGTCTGCGGGTGGAGGCGAACCGATCATTCCCGGCGGACGTCACCAGCCCCCGCGCCGCCCGCCAATTCGTGGGAAGCGTCATCGGCCACCCGGAGGACGAGTCCACCCAGATGGCGCTCGTGCTGACCTCGGAGCTGGTCACCAATGCCGTCCTCCATGCCCGCACGGAAGTGGACGTGCGGATCGAGTTCGACGGCGGGTGCCTGCGCGTGGAGGTCACCGACGGCGACCCTCGCCTGCCCGCCGCCGTACCGCAGCGGCCCGGCGCGCTGGACGGCCGTGGCCTGTTCCTGGTGGAGCAGCTTGCTTCGAAGTGGGGCAGCGACCGCCGCAACGGCGGGAAGGTCGTGTGGTTCACCCTGGCGACCGGGGCCGAGCCCCGTGCGAAGGTCGGCGCCGGCGGCTGATCCTCGGCGCCGGTCCAGGCAGTGGCCCGCCCACTCGACGCGGGAGACAGTACCCGTCGACCGCCTCCTCGACGCCAGGCGTCAGGGGTCCTGGCCCAGGCCGGGCTCCGGGCTGCTTCCGGGCGAGCGGGCCTCGGCAAGGGCGGCCCACAGGTCGGTGGCGGACGGGGCGCCGACGAAGGCCCGGCGCACCACGCCCTCGGCGTCGGCCATCACCGTGCAGGGGACGACCTCGATGTCGTAGCGGTCGTGGAGATCCTTGTGCTCCTGCCAGGCGATCTCCTGGACGGTCACCTCGCCGCTGGCGAGGACAGCCGCCTTGGTCGTGGTCTCCTTGCACGACTCGCACGTGACCGACGTGAAGACAGCGACCAGCCACGGCCGCTCCGGACCGTCGAAGTCGGCCCGGTCGAGCTGGCCTGGCGGCGCCCAGCCCGCCCGCACCCCGGACTGGGTGGGCGCTTCCGGCCGGCGCCTGTCCACTATGCGGGCCACCACCACCGCTACCACGGCTAGGACGGCGGCCACGACGAAGCGCTCCACGGGCGGCCGGTTCTCAGTCGAGCGGGATGCCGGGGCCCACCCAGACCCCGCCCGTCGCCTGGAAGTAGCCCCGCTCCACCGCCACCGGTGTGGTCGAGATGACCACGATGGGCAGCGCCGGGCGTTTCACATGGTCGTTCACCAGAAACCGGGCCCGCTTTCCGGGACCGATCTCCAGGCCCTGCATGCCGTCGATGGCGAGGCCGGACCCGTCGTCGAGGCCGGTCACGGAGATGCGCGCCGCCGTTTCGCCGGTGTTCGCCACGTACAGGTACTCGCCGTCCCCCTCGACAGGCCCGGCTGCGGCGAAGAGCCATCTGGTGGCGCTGCGGCGCAACCCGATGGTGTCGGCCCGCCCCGGCCCCGATGCCGGCGGCGCATAGACCAGGGCCCGGGAGACGACGATGGGCTCGCCGTCCAGCGACTCCACCGTGAGCGAGTGCTGCACGCCGCGAGGCACGCCCACCTCCTCGTTGAGCACGACGTCGAGGCGGCTGCGGGCAGGCACCGAGCGCTCGAAGTCCTCCGCCACCCCCTCGTCGAGGATCAGCTGGAACAGCACGGTGGCCTCCCGGTTGCCGGGGTTCGACACCGAGTAGTGCTCGTCCACGCCGTCCTGCAGCTGGCCGGCCGGGAACTGCCACACGGTCCCGAGCGACGGCGCCCCGACCGACACCGACAGCCCCGCCCTACCCGGCGCGGTGCGGGTCTGGGTCTGGGCCGCCACCACCCGCCCGGTGCGCACCGCCACCTCGGTGGCGATGGCCTCCCGCCGACGCACGTGCTCGCCGATCTCGCGGACCACCAGGCTGTGGGCCGGCACCACGATCGGCCGGAAAGCGGCCGGAGCGGCGCGCCCCTGGTCGGTGCTGAACGACAGGTCGACGACGGCGTCCTCGGGGAAGGGGTTGAACAGGGACATGACGAGCGAGGCGTCCTTGGCCGTTGCGCCGTCGGCGAAGTGCCAGCGGTCGGACGCCCGCGACGAGCAGGGCGTGGCGTCGGACTCCGACAGCCCGTGCACGACCAGTTCGGCTGCCACCTGGCCGCTGTCGAGGTCCACCACGGCCGCCGCCCAGGGCGCCTGGACGACATCGCGCAACGCCACACGCGTCACCGACATGGGCGCCACCGCCAGCGCCGTCGACACCGCCGGGCCGCCCATGGGCACGACGGTCAGCGTTCCCGATGCGGCCCGGTCGGTGGGATTGGCCACATGCACCACCCCGTCGGCGCTGCTGGCGTCGCCCGCCGTGGCCCCCACGCAGAACCAGCTCGACGACAGGGCCGACGCGGGCGCGGCCGTTGGCATCACAGCCCGGCTGGCGATGGACGACGGAAGGGTGGTGCTGGGGCGGCCGGCCCGGTCGGCCACGCCCCCGGCCGCGAGCAGAAGCCCCACGGCCACCAGCACCGGTGTGCGGCGGGCCCTCATTCGCCCGGCCCCGGCCGGCGCCGGCGGCCGATGACGAGCAGGCGGACGGCCACCGCCCACAGGGCCAGCTGGACGGCGATGGCGCCGTAGCGCAGCAGCGACGTGCGGTAGAGCAGGGTGGCGCCCCCCGACGCCCGGACGGTGTACGAGTTGGCCCAGCCGAACGCCTCCTTGCGGGGCGCCGCCTGGCCGGCCACCCGCAGCTGCCACCGGGGCGACGAGGCCTCGGACAGCAGCACGCTGTCGCCCGCCGACAGGTCGCCGGTGAAGCGGGTGGGCGTGCGCTCGGTGGCCAGGACGGGGGCCGACCCGGTGAGCTCAACCCCCCGGAGGGCGCCCAGCCCGCCTGCCCCGTCGTCGTCGGCGGCGAGCACCGACGGGTCGACCTCGGCCCGTGCCGGGGCCCACGCCGCGTTCTCGTACACCAACAGCGCGGCGTCGCCCTGGAGCTTCTTGAGGTCGAGCTGGGCGTCGAGGGCGGCCGGCAGGTCGGGGGGCGGCCGGCGATCGGTCTTGGAGAGCCGCCGGTCCGAGGTCCGCCCCGGTGCGGCCTGCAGCGGCACCACCACGTAGCGGACGGCCGCCGGCGCCAGCAGGTGCCCGAGGCTGGTGGTGCCCTCGGCCCGCGCCACCTGGACGGCGGCGGCCAGCTGCTGCGTGTCGTGGGGCGCGGCGCCCGGCCACAGGCCGGTCACGTCGGGCGTGCCGTTGCGGGACGTGGCGTACGACACCCCGTCGCTGAGGCGCCAGCCGGTGAGCGGCAGGGCCTGCGGGTCGCCGAGCCACAGCACCCGGAAGGCGCCGGCCGCCTTCTGCTCGGGCATCCACGACAGCAGCCCGGCGATGTCCTGGCGCGGCATGTCCCACCGTCCGCCGAGGGCGGAGGCGGCCACCGGGAGCGCCCCCAGCAGGACGGCGACGAGGGTGGCGGTGGGGGCGAGCTGGCGCCACCCGAACCGGTAGCCTGGAACGTCGACCTCGAAGGCGAGGAGGCCGAGGGCGACGGACAGGGCGAGGGCGGCCGCCGCAGGGGCGAGGAGCACCTCGGCCGGCGGCGTGCCCATATGGAGCCAGCCCCGGCCGCCAGCCCAGGCCACGCCCCAGCAGGTGACGGCCAGGACCCACATCCGGGCCGCCCACTCGAGGCGGCGGTGGCGGCCCACCAGCAGCGGCAGGGCGGCGGCCACCACGAACACCCAACCGATGGGCGGGGCGCCAAGGGGGCCGGTCTGGAAGCGCAGCAGCGCACCCAGCCCGGTGGCGTACGAGGCGTCGGAGCCCACGCCGGTGACAGCCGACAGCTGGCTGCCCGGCAGCACGAAGTCGACGGACCAGGGGAACAGCAGGACGGCGGCCACCCCGACGGCGCCGACGGCGACGACTACGGCGCGCACCGTGCGGCCGCCGCCGCCCACCAGCAGCGACCCGAGGGCCAGCCCCACCGCCATCACCGGCACCATCACCACGATCGGGGGGGCGAGGGCGGCAGCCGGCGCCAGCAGCACGCCGAGTGGCACGACCGCCCGCAGCGCGCCCCGACCCTCGTCGTCGGGGCCGGCGAAGGGAGCGATGCCGGTGGCGCGCAGCAGGCTGTGCAGGGCCCACGGAGCCAGGGCGTAGGCCACCAAGCCGTAGAAGCGGCCGCCGGCGATGGCGTTGTACGGGAGCGGGATGGCGACGTAGACGACCAGGGCGGCCAGGCGGCCCCGGGGCGACCCGAGGGGCGCAGCCAGGGCGGCGGCTCCGATGGCGCCCACCGGCAGCGCCCCCACCACGAGCAGCGTGCGCAGGAACCCGGTGGCGCCACCGAGCAGGAAGCCGGCCACGCCGAGGAGACCGAAGGCGGCGGGGGCGGGCGCCTCCGAGCCGAGGCCGCCCTGGTTCCAGCCGCTGGCGAAGGACCGCAGTAGCGACCAGGCACCGGGGAAGGGCGCCAGCTGGTGCACGGCAGGAATGCCGCGGGTGATCAGGTGGCGGCTGCCCATGAGGAGCACGACCGCCACGCCGGCGCCCACGGCCACCGACAGGCCGACGGCCCGCTTCTCCTCGCCCCGGTCGGGGGTGCGGGGTCGGGCGACCGCCCCCTTGGTGCGGCGCGTGATCCGTTCGCTGGCCAGCTGGCCCCGGAGAAAGCCGCTGAAGCGGGCACTGCCCCGCACATGGAGGTTGCGCACCTCGGCGTCGGGGACCTGGCGTGTGGCCCGGACGGCCCGCCGTGCCACCCGCAGCTCGCCCAGCCGGCGCAGGTTCCAGCTCCATGCACCGGCCGTGTCTCGGGCCGTGGCCGTGTGTCCCGACAGCAGGCCGAACACCATCTCGGCCACGGCCAGGACCGCCACCTGGGGAAACACCCGGATGAGGTGCCACGTGCTGTAGTCCTTGAGCACGGCCCGCAGCCGGTGGCGCAGCACGAACGGCCGGGCCATCCGGCGCAGGCTGGCCTGGCCGGCGGGCGCCGGGCTCCCGCCGGGCGAGCGCAGGCCGGCGGACATGGCCTCGCGGTGGCGCACCCGTGCCCCGGGCGCCACGACCACCCTGGCGCCGGCCACCTGAGCCCGCCACGACAGGTCGACGTCCTCGCCGTAGAGGTGCATGCCGGGGTCGAACCCGCCCAGGCTGGCGAACAGGTCGGCCCGTACGAGGGTGCAGCCACCGGGCGCCACGAACACGTCCCGGACGGCGTCGTGCTGCTCCTGGTCAAGTTCGCCCCGGTCGACCAGGGCGTGGGGCGCCCCGCTCTTGTCGATACCCATCCCGACCTGCAGGAGGCGCTGGGGGTCGTCCCAGTCGACCAGCTTGGGTGCCACCAGGCCGGCGTTGGAGCGGAACGCCTCCTCCACCATGAGGCGGACGGCATCGGGGGCGGGAGCGATGTCGTCGTGGCAGAGGAGGAAGTGCGACGCCCCTTCCACCAGGCCCAGGGCCTCGTTGCTGGCCGCTGAGTACCCGCGGTTGGTGGGCATGCGCCGCACGAACGCACCGGGCAGGATGTCGGCCACCCTGGGTGTGGGGTCGACGGCGCTGCCGGCGTCGATGACGAGCACGGAGAAGTTCGGGTAGTCCTGGTCGGCGAGCGCCTCGAGGGCCTCCTCCAGCCATGGCCCCGAGTCGCAGGTGACCACCACGGCGACCACCGGGGGCGCCTGGAGCGGGGAATCCATCTCGGGCCGAGGCTAGCCGGGAGGGCCGCCGGGCCCGGGGTCACGCGCGAGTGCTCCTTGCCACGTGCTTGCCCTCGGGGCGGGGTGAACAGGGGGCGGCCCGCCCGTAGACTTGTGACGTGGACGACGTTCCCGAGGCAGTGCGCGACGCCGGTTACGTACTCGTGGGCCTGGGGGTGGTGTGGTTCCAGCGGGCCATGGTGCTGCGCCGGGAGCTGTCCAGGGACCTGCCCGACCTGTCCGACCTCCGCCAGCCCCTGGCCGGCGCCGTCCGGGGCGCCGCCGGTGTCGTCAGGTCGATGCTCGAAGGCCCGGGCCAGAGCGCTCCCGAGTAAGCCCGAGGAAATAAAGGAAAATAAAGAGGTCACCGGAACGGGGACCTATTTCCTCGGGACCGCTCTCGCCTCGTCGAGGATGGCCCGCAGCGTCTCGTCGAGCGGGATCGCCGGCTCCCAGCCGGTGGCCGCCCGCAGCCGGGCCGGGTCGCCCCGCAGCTCGGGGACGTCGACCGGCCTGAGGAGCTCGGCGTCCGGCTCCAGCGCCAGGTCGGCCCCGGCCAGCACGAGAAGTCGCCGCACCAGCTCGCCCACCTCCACCGACGTGCCGGTGCAGACGTTGTACGCCTCACCCGGCTCGCCCCGCTCCATCAGGAGCCGGTAGGCCCGCACCACGTCACGCACGTCGACGATGTCGCGCCGGGCCGACAGGTTCCCCACCCGCAGGACGCCGGCGCCGGCGCGCTGGGCGTCGACGATACGGCGGGCGAAGGCGGGGAGGGCGAAGGTGGGCGCCTGGCCCGGGCCGGCGTGGTTGAAGGGCCGGGCCCGCACCGCCGCCGTCGACCGGCCCAGGTGCGCCTGCACCGCCACCAGCTCGGCCGCCGCCTTACTGGCTGCGTACGGCGACACGGGCCGCATCGGCTGGTCCTCGCCCACCGGGAGCTGGTCCGGGTCGACGTCGCCGTAGACCTCGGCCGAGCTGATCACCAGCACCCGGGGCGGCGCCGGGCACGCCCGGGCCGCCTCGAGCACGTTGAGGGTGCCACCGGCGTTCACCCGCAGGTACTCGCCCGGCTCCTCCCAGGAGCGCTGCACGTGGGCCAGCCCGGCCAGGTGGTAGACGGCGTCGGGGGCGGCGGCCGCCATCGAGCAGGCCACGCCTGCGGCATCGGTGACGTCGACACCGTCGCCGGCGACCACCACGACGTCCCCCTCCTTCTCCAGGTGGGCTACAAGCCAGTGTCCGACGAAGCCGGAGGCGCCGGTGACGAAGGCCCGCATCAGCCGGCCACCGACCGGTAGAGCTCGGCGTGGGCCCTGCCACTGGCTTCCCAGGTGTGGCGGGTGGCCACCGCCAGGCCCCGCTGGCGGCGGGCGTCGAGGCCGGCGTCGCCCCGCACGAGCATGTCGAGGACGCCGGCCAGGCCGTCGGCGTCGCCCGGGCCCACCAGCATGGCCGACCCTGACGCCATCTCCTCCATGGCCGACCCGGTGGTGGTGACGAGGGGCGCCCCGCACGCCAGGGCCTCCAGGGCGGGCAGGCCGAAGCCCTCCTCGAGGGAGGGGTAGGCGACGGCCGAGGCCCGGCGCAGGAGGCTGGGGACGCTCTCGTCGGGCACATACCCGGTGCGCACCACCCGGTCGCCGTGGGCGGCGGCGGCGATGGCCGCCTTGACCTCCTTGGCACCCCAGCCGTCGACGCCGGCCAGCACCAGGGAGAGGTCGGGATGGTTGGGCGCCATGCGGTCGAATGCCTTCACGAGGGTGGGCACGTCCTTGCGGGGCTCGATGGTGCCCACGAAGGCCACGAACGGCTCCCGCACGCCCATGGCCTTGAGGGCTGCGATGTCGTCGGCGTCGCCGGGGTCGGGGGTGAAACGGCTGAGGTCGACGCCGTGGGGGATCACCCGCACCTGGCCGACGGCCGGGCACAGCTCGGCCAGGCGGTCGGCGGTGGCCCGGCTCACGCACACCACCGCTTCGGCGTGGCGCGCCGCCACCCGGATGGCCCGGCGGAACAGCGCCACCTTCCCCCGCTCGTGCCACTCGGGATGGTCGAAGAAGGTGAGGTCGTGCACGGTGACCACCGTGGGCAGCTCCGACGACTCCGGCATCGTGTAGTGGGGCGAGTGGTGGGCCCGCACCGGCGGCTGCAAGCCCCGCAGCAGGCGGGGCAGGCGTGCCTGCTCCCACGCCAGGCGCAGCGGGCGGGGCCCGGGGGCGTCGGCCACCACAACCGCCCCGGGTGACAAGGCCTTCCACCGGGCGGCGTCGGTGCGGCGCGTCACGAAGGTGAGCTGCACATCGTCCCGGCGCGACAGAGCCGCGGCCAGGTCGATCGTATACCGGCCGGCGCCCGACGGGTCGGCCGGCACGGCGCTCACGTCGAACGAGACGGCCACGGGCTCGAGGGCGCCGGCGCTCACGGCCGCACCGCGAGTCGCGTCCTGGACCTCACGCCACCGCCTTCCATGCCTCGACGTGGCGGTCGGCCGCTGCCTTCCAGGTGAGCTCGCCGGCCCGGAGGAGGCCGCCGGTCACGAGCTCGGCCCGACGGCGGTCGTCGCCGGCGGCCGTGATCAGCCCGGCGGCGATGGCATCGACGTCGAGGGGGTCGACCTCCAGGGCGGCGCCGGCCGTGCTCGGCACCGGGCTGGCCACCACCGGCACCGCCGCTGCCATGGCCTCGACGGCCGGAAGCCCGTACCCCTCGAAGAGAGGGACATAGGCCACGCAACGGGCCCCCGCGTACAGGGCGGCGAGGACGGCGTCGGAGACCGGCCCGGCGACCTTGACGCCGTCCACCCGCCGCAGGGCGGCGACCTCCACACCCCAGCCCGGCGGGCCGACCAGCACCAGCGGCCAGACTTCGGGAAGGAAGGGCCGGGCCCGGCGGTAGGCCTCCACCAGGCGGGTCAGGTTCTTTCGGGGCTCCAGGGTGCCCACCGCCAGCAGGTAAGGGCCGTCGACGCCCAGGCCGGCGAGGGCGGCGCCGGCGCCGGCCCGGTCGGCCGTGGGCAGGTGGTCGCAGCCATACATGGGGTCGAGCACCAGGACGCGGGACCGGGAGGCGCCGGCCGCCACCACCTCGTCGGCCGTGCCCGGGGAGGGCACGAGGAGCGTGGCCGCCGTGCGGGCCACCCGGGCCAGGGCCCGGTCGTGCCAGCGCCGGCCTCGGGCCGGGTAGGCGTCGGGCAGGCGGCGCCAGGCCACGTCGTGCACCGCCACCACCAGCGGCACCGCCCCCGAGGGCGGGGCGGCCAGCGAGGGCGCGAACACCAGATCGAAGCGGCGGCCGGTGACCCCGGCCACGCCACGTGCCCACGCCCGGCCCATCACGACGCCGGGGAGGGGCGACGTCACCACCGGGCGGCCCAGGGCGGCGACCGGGTCGGGGCCGGCGGGCGGACGGGACGCGAGGAGGGTCACCTGGGGGTCGCCGTCGAGGGCGGCCAGCAGGGAGCGGAGATAGGTGCCGATGCCGCCCGGCGCGGTGCGCCGGAGCTGCTCCGCCACCATCAGGACGTGCACGTCAGTGCACCTCCACGGCCTGGCGGTACAGGGCCGTCAGCCTCGCTGCGCACTGCTCCCATGAGAACCGGGCCGCCTGCTCCCGGCCCCGGGCCGCCATGGCGGCCCGCAGCTCGTCGTCGCCCAGCACCCGGGCCAGCGCGTCGCCCAAAGCGGCCCGGTCGCCCGGGGCCACCAGGCAGGCGGCGTCGCCCAGCACCTCGGGAAGCGCGCCGGCGGTGGTGGCCACCACGGGCACGCCCGCGGCCATGGCCTCCAGCGGCGGCAGCCCGAAGCCCTCGTAGAGCGACGGGAAGGCGAGCAGGGTCGCTCCCCGCAGCAGGGCGGCGGCGCGGGCGTGGTCGACGTACCCGACACGGACGATGCGTGCCGCCGCCGACGCCCGGCCCACCGCCGCCGCGTACGCCTCGAGGCCCCAGCCGTCGGGCCCGGCCACCACCAGGCGCAGGTCGGGGAAGGCGCCGGCCACCGCGTCGAAAGCGGCCACCAGGTCGGGCAGCCCCTTGCGTGGCTCGACCGTGCCCAGGGCCAGCACGTACGGCCCGTCCACGCCGGCGCCACGGCCGGGCTCGCCCGAAACCGTCTGCGCCGACACACCGTGGTGCACCGCATGGACCCGGTCGGGGTCGGCCCCCAGCAGTTCCACGACCTCGTCGGCCACGAAGGCCGACGGCGTGTGCACGTGGGCGCCCCGGGCCAGCGCCCGGCGCACCAGGGTGGGGAAGATCCGCGTCGCACCGGTGGCCAGCCCCGGGAAGCGCAGCGGCGTCAGGTCGTGCACGGTCACGATCTGGTGAGCCTTGCGGGAGGGCGGTACGCAGAAGTTGGTGCCGTGAACCACGTCGACCGGCCCCGTCCACCACTCGATAGGCGGCGTGTCGGCCCGCGCCCACGTCCGCAACAGCGCCCCCGCCGCCATGGGCCGCTGGTGGGCCTTCACCCCCGGCGGCAGGTGGGCGGCCAGCGCCGCCCGCCCTCGCAGCGACAAGGCGTAGGCCGACAGCTCCAAGCCGCCACCGGCCGCCAGCGCGCCGAGTGCGCCGGCCACGAAGGTGCCCACGCCGGTGCGTTCGCCCAGCAGCGGGGTGGCGTCGACGGCGACCCGCAGGGCGTTCACCGGGGCAGCCTACGGCGCGGCCGTCCGGACCCCGGCGGGCGCCGGCCGTCGCTCCCCCGATCCTCAGGGGTGGGAGCGTTCGATTCCCGACGCCGGCGTCGCTGAGCCGCGTGTGCGCCACGGCCGGGATGCGGGCGGGCTGCGACTGGCTAGCGTGGCCGCCCGATGACACCACACCGCCGGTGCTGACCGCCCTGGCCGGCGGCGTGGGCGCCGCCCGGATGCTGCGGGGCCTGGCCGCCGTGGTGGGCCCCACCACCATCACCGCCATCGTCAACACGGCCGACGACGTGGTTCTGCACGGACTGCACGTCAGCCCCGACCTCGACACGGTCGTCTACACGCTCGGCGCCGGCAACGACGAGGAGCGGGGATGGGGCCTGGCCGGCGAGACGTGGACGGTGATGGTGTCGCTCGAGCGCTACGGCGGCCAGACCTGGTTCCGGCTGGGCGACCAGGACCTGGCCACCCACCTGTACCGCACCCAGCGCTTCGCCGAGCAGGCGACCCTCTCCGAGGTGACGGCCGAAATCGCCGCCGCCTGGTCGGTGGGCGTGCGGCTCCTCCCCATGAGCGACGACCGGGTGCAGACCCGGATCACCGTGGCCGGCCCGGTGCCCGGCACCTCGACCGAGATCGGCTTCCAGGAGTGGTTCGTGGACCGCCGGCACTCGGTGACGGTGGAGCGGCTGCGCTTCGAGGGGGCCGACGAGGCCAGGCCGGCGCCGGGTGTGCTGGCGGCCATCGCCGACGCCGAAACCGTCGTCGTCTGCCCGTCCAACCCACTCGTGTCGATCGCCCCGATCCTGGCCGTGCCCGGCATCGCCGACGCCGTGCAGGCCCGGCGAGACGACGTGGTGGCGGTGAGCCCGATCGTGGCCGGCGCCGCCCTGCGGGGCCCGGCCGACCGCCTCCTGCGCGACCTCGGCCCCGAGTCGTCGGTGGTGGGAGTGGCGCGGTTGTACGCGCCGTTCGCCGCCACCCTCGTGGTGGACGACGCCGACGCCGACCTGGCGCCCGGCGTGGAGGCAGCGGGCATGCGCTGCGTGGTGGCCCCGACGGTGATGCGGGGACGGGCCGGAGCGGAGGCCCTCGCCCGCGTCGTGGTCGGCCGCTGACGGGACCGCGCCCACGATGACCGGCCCGGGTGACTCACCAGTGCGACAGCGCGAGGCGATGGTGCACCAGTGACGACCGAAGCCCTGACCATCCTGGCCGTGCGGGGCATGCCCGAGGTCCGTCCGGGCGACGTGGTGGCCGACCTCATCGCCGCCGTCGCCGACCTGCACGACGGCGACGTGGTGGTCGTCACCCAGAAGATCGTGTCGAAGGCCGAGGGCCGGCTGGTGGAGGTCGACCCGGCTCTCGGCGCCCAGGCCCACCGCGCCGTGGTGGAGCGGGAGTCGGTGAGGGTGCTGCGGCGGCGGGGCGACCTGGTGGTGAGCGAGACGGCCCACGGCTTCGTGTGCGCCAACGCCGGCGTCGACCTCTCCAACGTGGAGCCGGGCCTGGCCGTGCTCCTCCCCGTCGACGCCGACCGCTCCGCCCGCCGCATCCGCGACGGGCTGCGGGCCAGGACCGGGGCGGAGGTGGGCGTGGTGGTGTCCGACACGTTCGGGCGACCGTGGCGCCGGGGGCTCACCGACGTGGCCATCGGCACCGCCGGCGTGGCCGCCGTGGTCGACCTGCGGGGCTCCGTCGACGCGTGGGGCCGCCCCCTCAACGTCACAGAGGTGTGCGTGGCCGACGAGCTGGCCGGCGCCGCCGAGCTGGTGATGGGCAAGGCGTCGGGCGTGCCGGTCGCCGTCGTGCGGGGTGTGTGCCCGGAATGGCTGCGGGAGTCGTCGGTGCGGGCGGAGATAGTCCGCCCGCCGGCGGAGGACCTGTTCCGCTGAGTGCGCCTGCGCTGCTCTGGTCAGCGGATCAGGACCGCTGCGGTCCGGTCTCGCTGACCAGTTTCACCGGCACGGGCGGCACGGGCGTCTCTGGTCAGCGGATCAGGACGGCGGCGGTCCGGTACCGCCGACCAGGGCCCGACCGGAAGGCCGGCCGCCGTCTACGGCGCGGCAGGCGTGCGGTCGACCCGCTGGACCAGGATCTCCTGGGTGTTGGTGACGTCGGTGGCGTTGCGGGTGTCGCTCCAGGCGAAGTAGGCGGCCGTGGAGGTGGACGCCACCGCCGGGAGGGCATCGTCGCCGATCTCGTCCCAGTAGCCGAGCTCCCGGTCGATCACCTTGTCGTTCAGCTTCTCGTCCGTGGCGAACGACTTGCCGCCGTCGTCGGAGAACGTGGTGTGCACGTCGAGGACGTTCTTGCGGGTCTCGCGGTAGAAGATCACGTCGATGCGCCCGTCGGGCGATACCGCCATGGCCGGGCTGTAGGCGCTGCCACCCGGGCTGGTTTTCATGCGCACCGCCTTCTCCCACGAGGCGCCCTCGTCCTGGGAACGGCGGAAGAACACCTCGGGCCGGTTGTCGCGCTCGTCGGCGAACAGCAGGTAGAAGAAGCCCCGCTTGGGATCGATGTGCAGCTTGGCCGAGTCGTACTGGATCCCGATCGACGGCCGGCGGTCGATGACGACGGAGGCGAAGGTCTTGCCCTCGTCGCCCGATCGGGCCAGCAGCAGCTCGTGGGCCTGGCCCTCGAGGCGACGGAGGAAGGTCACGTAGACGGTGCCGTCGTCGGCCAGGACGGCGGCCGACGGGCTGTTGCCGCCGTCGGGCGTGACCAGCACGGGCGGAGTGAACGTCTTGCCGGCGTCGTCGGAGCGGTAGAAGTAGGCCTGGGCGCAGCGGCCGGGGGCGCAGCCCCACACCGTCACCAGCAGCCGGTCGACACCGTTCTGGTCTGTGGACACGGTGAGCTGGGGCCGCACGTACGACAGCTGCGGGTCGGCGCTGTGGAGGATCTCGCGGGCGGCGGAGAAGGTCTTGCCACCGTCGGCGGACTCGACCAGCAGAGTGCCGTCGCCCCCGTCGCCCGCCCGCTCGCCGCGCAGGCCGGCGGCCCGGCTGCTCAACACGGCGTAGACCCGGTCGGGGTCGGCGGCCATGGCCACGTTGCCCATGGGGAGGAGGCCGGCCGAGTCGAGCGTGCAGATCCCGAACTCCTCGGGGACCGTGAACGTGCCGTCCAGCCATGTCTTGCCACCGTCGAAGGTGGTGTGCCAGCCGCACCGGCCGCCCACCAGGTTCTCGTCGCCGACCACCTGATGGTCACCGTTGGCCGGGTCCACGGCGATCGAGGGTGCTTCGTACCCGCGGGCGGGGCGGCGGTCGTCGTTGGCCCGGCAGGGCAGCCCCACGCATGCTTCCGTGGAGCCGGCCCGCTGGGCCGGTGCGTCGTCCTTCAGCTCGGAGGGGAGCCGGAACGCGGTGAAGAGCAGGAGCAACCCGCCTGCCATCATCAGCACCACAGGGGCGCGACCAGGACGGGTGCTCTTGCTCTTTCCCACGTAGTAGGAGGTGCTGCCGATCAGTCGTGCCGGACGGGCGCCGACTGCGGCTGCGGGCGACGGCCGCGGACCAGGGTGGCGAAGCCGGCACCGAAGAGCACCAGGCCGGCGGCCCCGAGCACCATGGTGAGGGCGACGACGCCGTTGCCGTCGGAAGCGCCGACGGGCTGCGACGGGCTGGCCGGAGCGGCGGGCGAGGCCACGGGGACCTTGCCGTCGGGACCGGTGACGGCGACCGAGGCGCGGGCCGGGGTGCCGTAGACGGCTTCGCCGTTGGACTTGGTCTGGGTGGCGACCAGCACGTACTGGCCCGGGTCAGCCGTCTTGGGCACGGAGACCGTGGCGGAGATGTTGCCGTCGGCATCGGGGGTTGCCCGACCGACCTCGGGACCGCCCGCACCGTTCCAGTGGATCACGACCGGGCCGGCGCCCTTGGCGGCGAACGAGGAGCCCGTGGCCGTGACGCTGGTGCCGGAACCCGTGGCCGGGGTGGACGACTGAAGCGTGGCCAGAGCGGTGCACGCGTATGCCGTGGCCGCAAAGGCGACGGCGAGCATGCCGGCTCCGAGAGCCGTGAGTACAGACGCCTTGCGAAGCCCCATCGAGAGCACCTCCGAGTACGAGGACTCCCGCACAGAAGTCCCTCATCTATGTTCACACTCTTCCGGCCCCGAAGCAAGACCGATGGTGCCTGCTCTCCCCCCTCGAAACGGATGTCTCGGATGAGTAAAAGGGGAAAGGCTACGAACTCGCCGACGTCGGCGGGTGAAGCACCGGTAGGAGGAGGGCGTCGAGTGCGTCGCCCTCGAGGGTCTCGACCTCCATGAGGGTGGACGCAATGGAGTCGAGGGTGGACCGGCGCTCCTCCAAGATCAGCTTCACCCGCTCGGCGGCGTGCTCGAGGATCTCCTGGACCTCGCTGTCGACGTCGGCCATGACCCGCTCCGAGGTGCGGTTGGCCACGCCGTCGACGCCCAGCACCCCCGCCCAGCGGGCCGTGAAAGGCCCAAGGCGCTCACTCATGCCGAACTCGGCCACCATGCGCCGGGCCAGGATCCCGGCCCGGTCGAGATCGTCTGCCGCGCTGCTCGAGTGCTCCCCGGTGGAGATCAGCTCCGACGCCCACCCGCCCAGCAGGGCGGTGATGCGGTTGACCAGCTGGCTTCTGGTGATGGTGACGCTGTCGCCCTCGGGGGCGAACCAGGTGGTGCCGAGGCTGAGCCCCCGGGCCACGATCGACAGCTTCCCGATCGACTCCGTGCCCGGGAGGGCCGTGGCCACCACGGCGTGGCCGGCCTCGTGGTAGGCGATGCGCCGGCGGTCCTCCGGCGAGATGATCCGGGAGCGCCGCTGGGGGCCGATGAGGACCCGCTCGATGGCCTCCGAGAGGTGCACCGTGGCAATGCGGGGCACGCCCCGGCGGGCGGCCAGCAGGGCGGCCTCGTTGACCACGTTGGCCAGGTCGGCGCCCGAGAAGCCCACGGTGCGCCTGGCGACGGCGTGCAGGTCGACGTCGGGGTCGATCGGCTTGCCCCGCGCGTGCACCTTGAGGATGCCCTCGCGGCCCTTCACGTCGGGGCGGTCGATGGTGACCCGGCGGTCGAAGCGGCCGGGTCGCAGCAGGGCGCTGTCGAGGATGTCGGGACGGTTGGTGGCGGCCACCACCACCACGCCCGATCCCGGCTCGAAGCCGTCCATCTCCACCAGCAGCTGGTTGAGGGTGGCCTCCCGCTCGTCCTGGCCGGAGAGGGCGACTACGCCTCGTGCCCGGCCCACGGCGTCGAGCTCGTCGATGAAGATGATGGCGGGGGCCTGCTGCTTGGCCGTGGCGAACAGGTCGCGGATGCGGGCCGGGCCGACACCGACGAAGATCTCCACGAAGTCGGCGCCCGAGATCGAGAAGAAGGGCACGTGGCACTCGCCGGCAAGGGCGCGGGCCAGCAGGGTCTTGCCGCAGCCGGGCGGGCCCATGAGCAGGATGCCCTTCGGCACCGCCGCACCCATGGCCTGGAAGCGCTCGGGCGACACCAAATAGTCGCGGACCTCGGCCAGCTCCTCGATGGGCTCGTCGAGCCCTGCGACCTCGGCGAAGGTGGTGGAGGTCTCGTCGCCCTGGCCCCTGCGGGCGTTGGATCGGCCGAAGCCGCCCAGCGCGTCGCCGCTGCGGCCGCCGAAGATCAGGTAGAGCACGAACAGTCCGTCGACCAGGATCAGCGACGGCAGCACCACGTTCATCGGCGCGATGAGGTTGTTGAGCGACTGCTGGGCCACGCCCGTGGGCACGCCCGCCTGGGTGAGCTCGGTGAACAGCTTGTTGAAGATCAGCTCGGTCTCGTCGGAGTAGCCGACCCAGTAGCGCCCGTCCAGGTAGTGGCCGACGACGCGGTTGTCGGCCACCCGGATGGTGGCGTCCTGGATGTCGCCCTCCCGTACGGCGGCGATGAACTCGTCGATACGGAGCTGGTGGCCCGGCGTGTGGGGCTGGAAGCGCCACACGATGAGGCCGTAGAAGGCGATTAGGAGAGGCAGGGCGGACGCGCACAGGACAAGTGCCCGCCGACGGGTGCGGTCGCCCGCCTCCTTGCCCTCCGGATCGGTCCTGCGTTCCTTCGCCGTCTTGGCGGCCACGTCAGCGCCTCCCGATGCTGGACGCGACACGAGCAACGGCGTGGGAACAGCGCACGGCCGCGAGCGTACCGCCGGACGCTGCGTTGAATCCTGTGCCTATGTGCGCTCCCGCACCCGGCAACGGGGCCCGGCCGGGCCGAAGGACCACGGCCACGGGTGGGGCTGGGGCCCCCACCTCGTGGAGGAGGCCGGGGTTGGGGCCCCGGCCGGGCCGAAGGACCACGGCCACGGGTGGGGCTGGGGCCCCCACCTCGTGGAGGAGGCCGGGGTTGGGGCCCCGGCCGGGCCGAAGGACCACGGCCACGGGTGGGGCTGGGGCCCCCACCTCGTGGAGGAGGCCGGGGTTGGGGCCCCGGCCGGGCCGAAGGACCAGACCAATCAGGAGCGGAACCAGTCGAGGGTGGCCCGGCAGCCCTCGTCGAGGGTCGTCCAAGGCTTCCAGCCGAGATGGATGGCCGCCCGTCCGGGGTCGAGAGCGGACCGGGCCAGCTCGCCCGGCCGGGCCGGGGCGTAGGCGGCCGGCTGCTCGACCCCGGCTTCCCGGGCGATCGACCGGTAGAGGTCGTTCACCGAGGTCTCCGTGCCCGTGCCGATGTTCACCAGCAGGCCGCCGCCCCGCTCGGCGCCCCGCACGAAGGCGTCGACCACATCGTCGACGAACACGAAGTCGCGGGTCTGCTCGCCGTCACCGTAGATCGTGCACGCCTCCCCTGCCAGCAGCCGGCCGGCGAAGATCGACACCACCCCGGCCTCGCCGTGCGGATCCTGCCGGGGGCCGTACACGTTGGCCAGGGCCAGGGCGGTGAACTCCAGTTCGTGCAGCTGGCGGTAGGCGAACAGGTAGTCCCCCACCGCCTTCTTGGCCACCCCGTAGGGCGACTCGGGGCGCTGCGGGTGCGACTCGCGCACCGGCAGGTCGTCGGGCCCGACGGTGCCGTAGATAGTGCCCCCACTCGAGGCGAACACCACCTTGCGGGCGCCGGCCAGGCGGGCCCCCTCGAGCACCTTGAGGGCGCCGACGATGTTCACCTCGGCGTCGAAGGCGGGCCGGTCCACCGACACCCGCACGTCGGCCTGGGCGGCCAGGTGGTACACGACCTCGGGCCTGCGGCGGGCGATCAGGTCGACCACCTGGTCCGAACGGATGTCGAGCCGGTGGAAGGTGAAGTCGGTACCGGCGCCCCGCCCGGCACGGGCCTCGGCCAGGTTGGCGAGCGAGCCGGTGGACAGGTCGTCCACCGCGTCCACGGCGTGGCCCTCGGCCAGCAGCCGGTCGACCAGGGTGGAGCCGATGAAGCCGGCGCCGCCGGTGACGAGCGCCTTCATGACCCGGGTACCCGGGCCTGGTCCAGGCGGGCGCCTCTCTCCACGACGGCACCTTCGCCCACCACGCTCATTCCGGTGACCTGGGCGCCCTCGCCCACCACCGCGCCGGGACCGATGATGGACCCCTCGACGACCGCCCCGGGGCGCACCACGGCCCCCGGCAGCAGCACCGAGCCGGTGACCGACGCCCCCTCGACCCGGCAGCCGGCGCCGACGACCGACGTCCCCACCGTCGAGTGTCTGCCCACGTAGGCGGCGTCGCCGACGAGCGAGCCGGCGCCGATGCGCACGTCGATCACCGGACGGCCGAGGACCCACGCCCCGTCGCCCGAGCGGTGCGCACCCGGCGCCGGTCCGTGCCGCGTGCTGCCGTTCACCAGGTGCAGGTTGGCCCGCAGATACAGCTCGGGCGTTCCCGTGTCGGTCCAGTAGGCGTCGGAGGCCAGCGCGTAGACGGACCCTTCGGCGGCCAGTGCCGGGAACGTCTCCCGCTCGATGTTGACCCTGCGGTCGCCCGGGATCCGCTGGACCACCTCGGGCTCGAGGACGTAGAAACCCGCGTTGACCAGGTTGGTGGGCGCCGTGCCGGAGGGCGGCTTCTCGATGAAGGCCTGCACCCGACCAGAGGCGTCGGTGGGCACCACACCGAACGCGGAGGGGTCGGCGACGGGCGTGAGGGCGATGGTGGCGGTGGCCCCGCTGCCGCCATGGAACCCGATCAGGGCGCCCACGTCGAGGTCTGACAGCACGTCGCCGTTGACCACCAGGAACGTCTCCTCGATGGCGGCGTGGCTGGCCGCGAACCGGATGGCGCCGGCCGTGTCGAGCGGCGCCGGCTCGACCGCGTAGGTGAGGCGGGCGCCGGCGCAGCGGTCCCCGGGGAAGGCGGCCAGGAAGGCGTCGGGTCTGTAGCCCATCGACAGGGTGACGTCGTCGATGCCGTGGACGGCCAGGTGGGCGACGACCCGTTCGATCATGGTCACCTCGGCCACCGGCAGCATCTGCTTGGCGATGGTGAGGGTGAGGGGGCGAAGGCGCGTGCCTTCGCCCCCGACGAGGACGAGTGCTCTCACGGCGAGGAGCTGGACGTGGTGGCTCCGGTCGTGGATGAGGTGGTCGCGACCGTGCTGTCCGACGTCGGCGCGGAAGTGCTCGGCGTGGCGTCGCCCGGGAGCGTGGACCCGGTGCCCTCCGGGACAGAGGGGGGGACGGTGGCCCCGGGGCTGCCCGGCACGTCGTTGAGCTTGTCGAGCTCGGCGGCCGACGGCGGCTTCTTCGGGATGTCGGTGCCCGGCGTGGCGAAGGCGATCACCAGCTCGTCGCGGTCGCGCAGGCGGATCTTCTTCAGGTCGCCGTTCTGCTCGTCGCCGTTCAGGAACGCCTTGATGGTGCCCTTCTTGCCGTCCGGGCAGGTGCCGCCGTTCTTGAAGTCCTTCCCGCCCGGCACCTGCACGTGCGTGCCGCTGACCTTGAGCCCCACCGTGTCGGCGTACACCCCGAAGGTGGCGTTGCGGCCGGACGAGGCCTTGGTGAACGGGTGAATGTGCACGACGCCGTCGCCATGCGTGTGGATGCCGCGCGGGTCCTGGTCGCTCTGGATGTTCGGGAGCCACTCGCCGCACGCGTAGATGCCCATCGCCGCGTGCCAGTGGTCACCCTTGAACTGCTTCGGCCCGGGCAGGCCGGGCGGGCGGGGCTTCTCCGACTTGAGGGGGTTGGACGCCGCCTGGCGCTCGTTGCGGCTGGTGACGATGACCAGCGAGCCGAGGAGCACGACCACCGACATCGCCCCGTACCAGCCCCACGGCCGGGCGCCGCGCGCGGTGCGGCCTCCGCCGGTGCTCGCGGCACGTGCCACCTTCTTGTTGCTCGAAGCCTTTCCCATTGGCAGAACCTACCGTGCCCGCCGCGAACCGACGGCCCGCTGTGCGCAGGCCAACCCGGCGCGCACCACCAGGCCGGCGGCCACGACCGGCACGAGGGCGGCCAGCGGACCGGTCGTCGTGCGCCGCCAGAATCGCAGGAGCGAGCGGTGGTGCTCGACGATCATGCGGTAGGGGCGCTGGTCGGTGGAGACCCCCTGGGCGTGCATAACGCGGGCTGCCGGTTCGAACGCGACCTTCCAGCCGGCCCGGTTGGCACGCCAGCACAGGTCGACGTCCTCGGCGTACATGAAGTACGACTCGTCGAAGCCGCCCAGGGTCACCCAGGCCTCCCGGCGGACGAGGAAGCACGAGCCGGAGACCCAGTCGGCCTCCACGGTGCGGGCGTGGTCCCAGTCGAGCATCCGGTACGTGCGGGTGAACCGGTTCTTCGGCGCCACCTGGCCGAGGAAGGCGTGGCCGAGGGCGACGCCGAGATCGGGAAAGGTGCGCGGCGACGGGTACAGCGAGCCGTCGAGGTTCTCGATCCGGGGCCCCACCAGGGCCACCCGGCGGTCCGCGGCGAGCACCGCCACCATCGCCTTCACCGCCCCGGGTTCGAGCACCACGTCGGAGTTGCACACGAGGAGCAGGTCGCCCACCGTGAGGGTGGCGGCGCGGTTGGCGGCCGTCCCGTAACCGAGGTTGGCCCCGGTTGGGAGGAAGCGGGCCCCGGGGTCCGACGCGGCCAGCGCCTCCCGCGATCCGTCGCGCGAGTCGTTGTCGGCCACGACCACGTCGTCGACGCCCTCTACCCGCAGGCTGCGCACGCACTCGAGCAGGTGGTCCCGGGCCTTGTAGTTCACGACCACGGCGCTCACCCGGCCGGCCCCCGGGCCGGACCTCACGATCGGCGGCCCGGCGCGGAGAACCGGTAGCGGACCAGTGAGGACAACGCCCGCGCCGTGTCCCGGGAGACGAACTTGCGGCCCTCGTCGTGGTCCCGTCCTGCGTAGGAGATCGGTACTTCGTAGATCTTGATCCCCTGGCGGAGCAGCTTCGCCGTCACCTCGGGCTCGAAATCGAAGCGGTCCGACTCGATCTTGATGCCGTCGAGCACGGTACGGTCGAACAGCTTGTAACAGGTCTGCACGTCCGACAGGTTGGTGTTGTAGAGAAGGTCGGCGGCGATGCTCACGACGCGGTTGCCGAGGTGGGCCAGGTACCCGCTGGTCTGGCGCGCGCCCAGGTACCGGCTGCCGTAGACGACCCTGGCCCGTCCCCGGAGCATGGGCGCCAGCAGGACGGGCCAGTCCTCTGGGTCGTACTCGAGGTCGGCGTCCTGGATGAGGACGAGGTCGCCGTGGGCGCGGGCGAGGGCCGTGCGGATGCACGCTCCTTTGCCCTGGTTGGCGTTGTGCCGCAGCACCATCACGGTCGAGTCCTCGATGGCGGCGAGGATCTTCTCGGTGCCGTCGGTGGAACCGTCGTCGACCACCACGATCTCGAGGTCGAGGTCGCCGGGCAGCACCACCTGCCGCATGCGGCGGACGATCTCGCCCACCGTCGCCCGCTCGTTGTAGACGGGCACCAGCACGGACAGCCGCCTGTAGTGGGGCGCCTCGGCGTCAGCCTCCACCTTCGAGCGCCTCCCGGAAGTAGGCGGCGGTGCGGGAGAGGCCGGTGCGCAGGTCGACCTCTGGCTCCCACTCGAACAGGGTGCCGGCCAGGGAAATGTCGGGTCGGCGGCGGGCCGGGTCGTCCACGGGGAGCGGCTGGGTGATGATCTCCGAGGTCGAACCGGTGACCTCGATGGCCATCTCGGCGAGCTGGCGGATGGTGTACTCCACGGGGTTGCCGATGTTCACCGGCCCCACATACGACGAGTCGAGGAGGGCCAGGAACCCCCGTACCTCGTCGTCGACATAGCAGAAGCTCCGCGTCTGGGAGCCATCGCCGTACACCGTGATGGGCTTGCCGGACAGCGCCTGCACCAGGAAGTTGGACACGGCCCTGCCGTCGTCGGGGCGCATGCGGGGGCCGAAGGTGTTGAAGATGCGCACGATCCGCACGTCGACGCCGTGGAAGCGGTTGTACGCCATGGTCATGGCCTCGGCGAACCGCTTGGCCTCGTCGTAGACACCGCGGGGTCCGACCGGGTTCACGTTGCCCCAGTAGGTCTCGGGCTGCGGGTGCACCTCAGGGTCGCCGTACACCTCGCTGGTGGAGGCGAGGAAGAACCGGGCACCCTTCTCCTTGGCCAGGCCGAGGAGGTGCAGGGTGCCGAGGCTGCCGACCTTGAGGATCTGGATCGGCATGCGCTCGAAGTCGGCCGGCGAAGCGGGGCTGGCAAAGTGGAGGACGGCGTCGACCGCGCCCGGAACGTGCACGTAGGTGCTCACGTTGTGGCGCTGGAAGGAGAATCGCTCGTGACCGAACAGGTGGGCGACGTTCTCCATGCGGCCGGTCAGCAGGTTGTCGATGCCCACGACCTCGTCGCCGCGGGCGATCAGGCGGTCGCACAGATGGGACCCGAGGAAACCGGCGGCGCCGGCCACGACGACCCTCATCGCCCCAGCCCCTCGTAGGTGAATCCCTTGCGACGGGCCACCGCCGGGTCGAGCAGGTTGCGGGCGTCGACGATGCACGGGTTCGCCATCAGGCCGCGCACCTTGTCGAGGTCGAGCCACTTGAACTCGTCCCATTCGGTGAGCACGGCCAGCACGGTGGCACCCTCGCAAGCGGCATAGGGATCGTCCACCCGGCCGATGCCGTCGAGGCCGGCGGCGGCGGCGGCCGGGTCGTACGCCCGCACCACCGAACCCCGATCCTGGAGGCGGCGGATCACCTCGATGGCCGGTGAGTCCCTGGTGTCGTCTGTCCCCGCCTTGAAAGCAAGGCCCCATGCACCGATGGTGACGCCGTCGACGGACCCGCCGGCCAAACGCTCGATCTTGGCCACCACCCGCTCGTGCTGCTCCTGGTTCACGGCCACGACGCCCCGCAGAAGGCTGAAGTCATAGCCCGCGTCGTCGCCGATGCGGATGAGGGCCTTGGTGTCCTTCGGGAAGCAGGAGCCGCCCCAGCCGGGACCGGGCTTGAGGAACTCGAAACCGATCCGGCGGTCGTAGCCCATGCCCAGAACGACCTCCCGCACGTCGGCGCCGACCGCCTCGCACAGGTTGGCCATGGCGTTGACGAACGAGACCTTGGTTGCCAGGAAGGCGTTGGAGGCGTACTTGATGGCCTCGGCCGACACCGGGTCGGTGACGATGAGGGGCGCCTCCAGCCGCTCGAACAACCGGGCGACGCGCGTGGCGGCGGCCGGGTCGACGCTGCCGATCACGATGCGGTCGGGGTGGAGGCAGTCGTGGACGGCCGACCCCTCGCGCAGGAACTCCGGGTTCGAGACGACGTGAACGTCACTGCGGCCGAGTGCCTGCTCCACCATCCGTGTGGACCCGACGGGCACGGTGGACTTGTTGATGACGACGGTGCCCGGGTCCACCAACGGGCCGATCTCCTCGGCCGCCGCCCGCACGTAGCTGGTGTCGGCCGAACCGTCCTCGCCCTGCGGCGTGGGCAGGCACAAGAAGACGAACTCGGCGCCGGCCACTGCCGCTGCCGCGCCCAGCACGAACGACAGGCGGGTGGCGGCGATGCCCTCGTGCACGAGGTCCTCGAGCCCCGCCTCGAAGATCGGGATCTCGCCTCTGCGTAGGCGCTCGACCTTCTCGGGGACGACGTCGGCGCACACCACGTCGTGGCCGAGGTGGGCCAGGTAGGCGCCGGTGGTGAGGCCCACATAGCCCGTGCCGACTACGGCGATCCTGCTCATAAGACCGTCCTTGGTGGAGCGGTGATCTCGTCGAGGAGCACCTTCACGAGCCGGTCGAGCGACTCGTGGTACTCAGGCAGGAGCGGAAGCCCCGACAACCGCAGGGCGGCGTTGTCGAGCACAGACCACGCCGGGCGGGGAGCGGGCCGGGGCGGGTCGAGGGCGCTGGTGGCGATGGGGTGGACCAGGGCGGGGTCGAGACCGGCGGCGGCCACGATGGCCCGGGCGAAGCGGAACCAGGTGGTGGCGCCCTGGTTGGTCACGTGGAACGTGCCCGGAAGCCGCCCGACGACCAGCAGGGCGATCATGCGGGCCAGGTCGTCGGCGAACGTGGGACAGCCGTGCTGGTCGTCGACCACCCTCAATCCTTCGGGGGGCGGATTGGAAGCCACCCGCAGGACCGTCTTCACGAAGTTGCCCTGTCCGTACCTGCCGCAGACCCACGACGTCCGGACGATGGTGGAGCCGGGGTCGAGCTCGGCCTCACCGCCGAGCTTCGACCGGCCGTAGACGGAGATCGGCCCCGTGGCATCCCACTCCGTGTACGGCCGGCCAGCGTCGCCCGGGAACACGTAGTCGGTGGAGATATAGCAGACCCGCGCTCCCGCTAATCGAGCGCCCTCCGCCACGTGCCGGGTGCCCAGCGCATTGACCCGCAACGCTTTGTCCGGATCGAGCTCGCACCCGTCCACGTTCGTGAACGCCGCACCGTGCACCACCGCATCCGGCGCCACCGACGTGATGCACTGCATGACGCTGTCCCGCGACATCAGGTCCAGCACCTCGCTCGAAGGCGACACCACCTCATGCCCGACAAACGCAGCAGCCAGTTCCCCCCCGACCTGCCCAGACCCCCCGGTGACCAGAACCCTCACGGCGCGGCAGGAGAGGCAAGTGCCGAAGGCACGAGTCGGGCGTCGTCGGAGTGGGGTCTGCCGCCGGCCGCAGACGCCGCCGAAAGCGGCCACCCCCGGCCGGCGGCACGAGCCGGCGCTGCCGGCTCGAGAGGAAGCAGCGCGGTGGCCGTCCGGCAACGCCGGTCGACCGCCGCACCACAAGCTCGCACGAACGGAGCGAAGCGAGTGGGTGCGAAACTCAAGGCGCAGCCTTGAGCGGGCTCCACCAGTCCCGGTTTGCTCGGTACCAGGCGACGGTGGCGGCCAGCGCCTCGTCGAGCCGGCGCTGCGGGGCCCAGCCGAGGGCGCGGATCTTGGCGTCGTCCACCGAGTAGCGCCGGTCGTGGCCGAGCCGGTCCACCACGTACTCCACGCTCGATTCGTCGGCGTCCAGCAGGGCCAGCAGCCGGTCGACGAGCACTCGGTTGGGCACCTCGTTGCCGCCGCCGATGTTGTAGATCTGGCCGGGCTCGCCCTCCCGCAGCACGAGGTCGACTGCGGCCACGTTGTCGTCCACGTAGCACCAGTCCCGCACGTTCATGCCGTCGCCGTAGAGCGGCACCTTCAGGCCGTCGAGCAGGTTGGTGACGAACAGCGGGATGACCTTCTCGGGGTACTGGTATGGGCCGAAGTTGTTCGACGACCGGGTCACCATCACCGGCACTCCGTAGGTGGAGAAGTACGACAGGGCGATGAGGTCGGAGCCCGCCTTCGAGCCGCTGTAGGGCGAGCGGGGGTCGAGCGGGTCTGACTCCTTGGACGACCCGGTCTCCACCGAGCCGTACACCTCGTCGGTGGAGATGTGCAGGACCCGGTCCACGTCGAGGCGCCGGGCCACGTCGCACACCACGTTGGTGCCCCCACAGTTGGTGCGCACGAACTCGTCGGGGCTGATGATCGAGCGGTCGACATGGCTCTCGGCTGCGAAGTGCACCACCGCGTCGTGGCCGGCCATGGCCTGCTCGACGGCGTCCCGGTCGCAGATGTCGCCCTGGACGAACCGGTAGCGGGCGTCGCCCTCGAACTCAGCCAGGTTGGCCTTGTTGCCGGCGTAGGTGAGGAGGTCGTAGACGGTGACCACGTCATCCGTGGTGGCCAGGACATGGCGTACGTAGTTCGAGCCGATGAAGCCGGCGCCGCCGGTGACGAGCAGATTCACAGGACCGGAGGCTACCCGCACCCGGTCCGCGGCCCCGCCGGGGCGAATGCCCCTTAGGCCAGGTCGACGACAGAGTCGTCGCCCAGAACCACCCGGGTGGCGCGGGGCCGCTCGGCGCTGCGGGTGACGTGGGCCCGGCGCCCGATGAGGGAGTCGGTGATGCGCCCGCCGTCGGTGATGCGGCTGTGCTCCAGGAGCACCGAGTGCTCGACCTCTGAGTTCACGACCTCGCAGTCGTGGTAGATGGCGGTGAAGGGGCCGACATAGGAATCGACGATGCTGGTGCCCTCACCGATGATGGCCGGGCCCCGCACGGTCGAGCGCACGATCCTCGCCCCCGGCTGCACCACCACCCGACCGTCGAGACGGCTCTCCTCGTCGACGGTGCCCTCGATCCTGCGGTCCAGTGTCTCGAGGATCAGGCGGTTGGCCTCCAGCAGAGGCGTGAGCTTGCCGGTATCGATCCACCAGCCGTCGAGCACCTGGGAGCGGACCTTGTGGCCCTGGTCGAGCAGCCACTGGATGGCGTCGGTGATCTCCAGCTCGCCGCGGGCCGACGGTTCGATGGCCCGCACGGCAGCGTGGATCTGCTTGTCGAACAGGTAGATGCCGACGAGGGCGAGGTCGGACGGCGGGTCGGCCGGCTTCTCCACCAGGCGCACCACGGCGCCGCCGGCGTCGAGTTCGGCCACACCGAAGCGCTGCGGGTCGGGGACCTTGCACAGCAGGATCTGGGCCACGGCGTCGCCCCGGTCGGCCTCGAAGTGGTCGACGAACTCCTTCACGCCCTGGTGCAGAAGGTTGTCGCCGAGGTACATCACGAAGTCCTCGTCGCCCAGAAAGTCGCGGGCGATGAGGACGCAGTGGCCCAGGCCGAGCGGGGCGTCCTGAGGCAGGTAGGTGACTTCGAGGCCCCAGCTCGAGCCGTCGCCCACGGCCGCCTTGATCTCGTCGCCCGTGTCGCCGATGACGATGCCGACCTCGGTGATCCCCGCCGCCGCCATGTCCTCGAGGCCGTAGAAGAGGATCGGCTTGTTGGCCACCGGCACCAGCTGCTTGGCGCTCGTGTAGGTGATCGGCCGCAGCCGGGTGCCGGCGCCGCCGGAGAGGATCAGGCCGCGCATCGCATCAGCTCCTCGCAGTCCATCAGCATGCGGGTTCGGCTGGAACGGGCTTGACGGTGGTGGGCGCCGCGGCGGGCGCCACCTTGGCCCCCGTGGTGGCGGTGGTGCTGCTGGGCGCGGCGTCCGGCACCGCCTTGATGCCGACGAACCCGTTGCCGGTGGTGAGCACCAGGTCGCCCCCCTTGAGCGACGCCACCTCGATCAGCTTGGTACGACCATCGACGTAGGCCTGAAGGAACTCGGCTTTGGGCAGCTGGCCCTTGCCGTACTGGATGAGCGTCTGCGGGTTCGACTTGGAAGGTGCGTCCCCTGTGCCGGCCACACCGAAGTTTGCCTTGGACAGGGCCTGGGCCGCGTCGCCGGCCTGGCCGTCGGCGCCCGTGCCGTTCAGGACCCGCACCCGCACCGTGCCCGGGAGCACCTTGGGCGGGGCGGCCGCCTCGCCCGGAGCGGCGGCCGGCGGCGTCCTGCCGGCGAGGCGGTCGATGATCTCCCCCGCCTCCGGCTGCTTGAGCTTGAGGACCGCCGCGCCCCGCTCGCGCACGCCAACCGTCGGCAGCGGCAGCATCTCCACCGCGTCGGGCTCGAGGGAGTGGAACCGCTTGGCCAGGCGCAGGATGTCCTTGGTGGAGAAGGCATCGTCGATCTTCACGTTCGGCACGGCGCTGCTGATGATCGAGTTGAGCTTCACGGGGTTGCGGCCGACCTTCGACGCCTTCCCGAGCACCCGGCGGATGAAGCTCTGCTGGCGCTCGATTCGGCCCAGGTCGGCGGTGGGGTCGATGCGCCACCTGCCGTTCTCGATGTACTCGTAGTTGCGGCTGCGCACGTAGGCCAGGGCGGCGTTGCCGTCCATCTTCACGCACCCGGTATCGGTCACGTTCAGCCCGCTCTTCTTGTCACGCGCCGGCGACGGGAAGTAGAGGCTGACCCCGCCGATGGCGTCGACGATGCCCCGGAACGTATTGAAGTCGACCTGCGCATAATGGTCGATCTCGATTCCGAGCTGGTCCTTGATGGTGGCGATGAGGACGTCGGGGCCCTTGCTGAACGCCGAGTTGATACGGGTGGGCGGCCTGTTCTCGCCGTCCGAGATGACCACCGAAAGGTCGCGGGGGATCGACATCAGCGCGGCCCGCTGGGTCCGGGGATCGACGTGCAGGACGATGATCGTGTCGCTGCGGGCGCCCCCCACCAACTGCTCGTTGCCGAACTGCTCGGCCTCCTCGGCCGAGATCGTGGCCCGGCTGTCCGATCCCACGAGCAGCACGTTCATGGCTTGGCCGGGGTCGTCCTCACCGCAGTTGCGCAGCACCTCGCACAGGGACACCTTCTCCACCTGCCCGAACCGCCACTTCAGGTAGGCGTAGGTGGTGCCCGTGGCGACCAGGCACAGGGCGACGAAGACGTTGACGCCGATGAGGAGCCGGCGGGGCCACCGACGCGGTCGGGCGACCCCTGGTTCCATGGCCACAAGGGCCGAGGCTAGCAGCGGCCCCCTGAAGCTCCCAGGTCACCCGGCCGCCTCAGACACGGCTCTTACGACACTGGCAGGCCCAGTGCACGGCTGATGACGAGGCGCTGGATCTCGCTCGTCCCCTCGCCGATCTCGAGCACTTTGGCGTCCCGGTAGAAGCGGCTGACGGGCATTTCGTCCATGAACCCGTACCCCCCGAAGACCTGGGTGGCCTCCCGGGTGGCGGCGACGGCAGCTTCGGTTGTGTAGAGCTTGGCCATGGCCGCCTCCTGCCGGAACGGCCGGCCCATGTCCCGCAGCCAGGCGGCCCGGTAGGTGAGGAGGCGGGCGGCGCCGGCGGCCACCGCCAGGTCGGCGCACTTGAAGGCGACCGCCTGGTTGGCGCCGATCGGCCTGCCGAAGGCCGTGCGGTCCCTGGCGTAGGTGGTGCTGAGCTCGAGGCAGGCCTCGATGAGCCCGAGGGCCATGGCGGCCAGGGCGATCCGGCCCTCGTCGAGCACGGCGAGGAACTGGGCGATGCCCCGGCCCCGCTCCCCCAACAGGTTTGCGGCGGGCACCCGGCAGTCGGTGAACACCAGGCCGTGGGTGTCGGACGCGTGCCACCCCATCTTCCGGTACGGCGCCAGCACCTCCATGCCGGGTGTGCCGGCGGGGACGATGATCGTGGAGATCTCCCCCGGCCCGGTGCGGGCGGTCACGTTGACGAGTTCGGTGATCGGCGTGCCGGAGTTGGTGATGAAGCACTTCTCGCCGTTGATCACCCACTCGTCGCCGCCCTCGTCGAGAACGGCGGTGGTGGCGGTGGCGCCGGCGTCGCTGCCGGCGCCGGGCTCGGTGAGGCCGAAAGCACCGAGGGCGGTGCCGGCGCACAGGCCGGGCAGCCAGCGCGCCTTCTGCTCGTCAGTGCCGAAGCGGAAGATCGGGTTGGCGCCGAGGCCCACCGCCGCCTCCAGCGTCACCGCCATCGACTGGTCGGCCCGGGCGATCTCCTCGATGGCGACGCACAGGGTCGTGAGGTCGGCACCGGAGCCGCCATACTCCTCCGGGAACGGAAGGCCGAAAAGCCCGAGCCGGCCCATGGCCAGCACGGTGTCGACCGGGAAGGTGTGGTCCCGGTCCCAGGCCCCGGCGTGCGGGGCGACCTCGGTCCGGGCGAACTCCCGCACGACCCCCCGGAACGCCTCTTGCTCGGCTGACAGGTCGAAGTCCATGGGGGAAGTGTGTCCCAGCCGATCTCCCGGATCATCCCGGAGCGACGCTCGTAGGCTCAGGCCCTTGTCCGCCCCTGCCCCGCTCGCCGTCGTGGGCGGCCGCCTCGCCACCGGCCTGCTCGACGTCACCTCCGACCTGGGCGCGCTCGACGGGCCCGGCTTCTGGGCCGTGATCATCCCCTTCGAGGGTGCACCGACGTGCGCCCGCTTCGAGCACGTCCGCCTGGCCACACCGTGGCCCGGCCCGGCCTGGCGGGGGCCGCCACGCTCCTCGTGGCGCTCCTCGCTCGGCCAGGACAACTTCTGCGCCGGCGTCGACGAGATCCGCGCCGCCATCGCCGAGGGAGACGTCTACCAGGTGAACCTCACCCGCCGGCTGTCCGCCCCCGCCCCTCCTGGCGCCGACGTGGCCGCACTGGGCGCCGCCCTCGCCGCCGGCAACCCGGCGCCCTACTCAGCCGTTGTGCGGGTCCCGACCGCCGGCGTGCACGTGGCGTCGGCGTCGCCCGAGCGCTTCCTGCGCCGGTCGGGCCGCAGGGTGGAGTCCCGGCCCATCAAGGGCACCGCCGCATCGGCGGACGGCTTCCTGGCCAAGGACCGGGCCGAGAACGTGATGATCGTCGACCTCGTCCGCAACGACCTGGGGCGGGTCTGCGAGTACGGGTCGGTGTCGGTGCCCGGCCTGTGCGAGGTGGAGCCACATCCGGGCCTGTTCCACCTGGTGTCCACCGTGCGGGGCCGCTTGCGGGCCGATGTGGGGTGGCCCGAGCTGGTGGACGCCACCTTCCCGCCGGGCTCGGTCACCGGCGCGCCGAAGCTGGCCGCCCTCGACGTGATCTCCAAGCTCGAGCCCGTCCCCCGCGGCCCGTACTGCGGAGCGGTGGGCTGGGTCGACGGCGACGCCGGCGAGGGCGACCTCAACGTCGCCATCCGCACGCTGTGGCTGGGGGCGGGCGAGGTGCACCTCGGCACCGGCGGCGGCATCACCTGGGGCTCCACCCCGGCCGGTGAGTGGGAGGAGACCGAGCTCAAGGCCCGGCGCCTCCTCTCGGTGGTGTCGTCGTGAGCGGCGCCAAGGTGTGGCTCAACGGGTCGCTGGTCGACCGGGCGAACGCCGTGGTGTCGGTGTTCGACCACGGCCTCACCGTGGGCGACGGCATCTTCGAGACACTCAGGACGTACGGCGGCCGCCCATTCGCCGTCCGCCGCCATCTGGCCCGCCTCACCTCGTCCGCCGCCCGCATGGGCCTCTCGGGCCTCCCGCCGGCAGACGCCCTGCGCGCCGCCCTCGACGAGCTGGTCGCCGCCAACGGCCTCCGCGACGCCGTCCTCCGGGTCACGGTGACGTCGGGCCCCGGCCCGGCCGGGTCCGCTCGCCCCCCTGGACCCCCCACCGTGGTGATCTCGTCCAGCCCCCTACCGGCCTGGCCGGACGCCGTCGACGTCGCCGTGGTGCCCTGGCCGCGCAACGACCGCGGTGCCCTGTCCGGCCACAAGACCACTTCCTACGGCGAGAACGTGGTTGCGCTGGCCTACGCCCACGAGCGGGGCGCGGCCGAAGCCCTGTTCGCCAACCTGACCGGTGACCTCTGCGAGGGCACCGGCTCCAACATCGCCGTCGTCGCCGGCGGCCGCCTCGTCACCCCACCCCTGCACGCCGGCTGCCTCGCCGGCGTGACCCGCGCCCTCGTCATCGAGGCGTGCGGCGTGATCGAGGACGACATTCCCCTCGCCGCCCTCGCCCGCGCCCCCGAGGCCTTCCTCACCTCCACCACCCGGGAGGTCCAGCCCATCCGCGCTGTCGACGGCCACCTCCTCCCGTCCGCCGCCGGACCTCTCACCGCCACCGCCGCCGCCACCCTGCGGACCATCATCGCCACCACCCCCGACCCCTGACGTTCCAAAGCGATCTGTGTCCGCATGCCGGATCCAAATCGCTTTTGGAACCCAGGCTCCGGCTCACGCGGATCTCGTTGCAGCAGAAATCCCGGCCCGCACCGTCAAGGCGACCTGCGCCGGTCGGCGGACGACGTCGTGCCAGGTGAACCGGATGACGGTCCAGCCCAGGGTCACGAGTTCGTTCTGGCGCACGAGGTCGGACTGGAACGCCCTCGGCGATGCATGAGACGCGCGGCCGTCGACCTCCATGGCGACGAGAATGGCGGGGTAGGCGAAGTCGATCTTGGCGACGAACTTCCCGGCGCGGCGGACGACATGCTGGAACACCGCCGGCGGCAGCCCATGTGACCGCAGCAGGCGGGCCATCCGGGGTTCCAACAATCCATCGGGCCGGTCCGCTCCGAGCGCCCGCTCCCTGAGTACGTGGCGAAGTTGTGCCACACCCGGGCGACCCCGTCGTGCGAGGCGATCGAGCGTGTGCTCCACGCCGACCACCGTGACAAGCCGGCGCTCGAGGGCCCGGTCGAGCGCATCCTCCAACTCTTCCCCGCCGGTCACCGTCCCCAGGTCGACGAGTGCCCGCATCGGATCGGTGGCCGGAATGCCGCGACGCTGCACGATCGAAGAGTGGGCCAGATCGGCGAACTGATGGACCACGACTCCGGGCAGGTCCCGCCGGCGCTGGACCGGAACGGTCACATCCAAAGCGTCGGTGTCGAGGATGCCCCAGAGCCTGCCCGCCGAACGGTGCGATGCAGCCGCACCCGGTCCTGCCGCCAAGACGGCGGCCAGCAGGCGCTGCTCCCAGGTCTCGGGTGCACCTGCGACCCGGTAGACGCCACGCTGCACCGTCTGAAGCCGCCCTGCGACCAGCCATCTCTGGATCATGCTCCGCGACGCACCGCCGGCCAGCAGCCAGGCTCGAGAAATCACGCCGTGTTGCAGCGCCGCCTTCCGGGTCAAGTCGGCAAACGAGATCACGGTCCTCCCTTTGGATCTCAGCCAAAGCGAACTGTGCCCGGAAGCCGGGCACAGATCGCTTTCGAATGCAGAACACAGGGGAAGGGAGCTTCAGTATGACCCTGGGGTGGGACGGAGATGGAGGACGTCGCCGGCGGTGACGGTGCGGAGGCACGTGCCGATGTCGACGAGGAGGTGGCCGTCGTCGGTGATGTCGGCGGCGGTGCCGGTGAAGGACTCGTCGGCGAGATCGACCCGAACGGTGCGGCCGAGGGTGGCGCAGGCCCGGCGGTGCTCGGAGGCGACGGCGGGCCAGTCGCCGTAGCGGTCGTCCAACGACGTCAGGACGGCGTCGAGGAGCGCTTCGATGTCGACCGGGCGGCCGGCAGCGGCTTCGGCGCACACTGCGCCGGCCGTCCACGGCCCGGCGGCCACCACGTTGAGGCCCAGGCCGACCACCACGGCGCCGGCTGCGAGTTCGGCCAGGACGCCGGCCAGCTTGGCGTCGCCGACCACCAGATCGTTGGGCCACTTGAGGTCGGGGGTGAACCCGCCGACGGCGGCGCACCCAGCGCGGGCGGCTAGGGCCACGGCGGCTACGGCAAGGTGAGACCGGGGCACCGGCAGCGAGTCGCCCGGGCGGAGCAGCACCGACAGCAACAGCGACGACCCGGCGGCCGCTTCCCAGGCCCGCCCGAGGCGGCCACGGCCGGCCGTCTGGTGGCCCGCCACGACGACCACGCCCCCGGGAGCGCCGTCCCGGGCGAGGTCCAGCGCCACCCGGTTGGTCGAGTCCACCGCCGCCAACCGGCGGACATCCCAGTCGATGCGCTAACCATACGCAATGCCGGCCACCGTCCTCGTCGCCAACAGAGGTGAGATCGCCGTCCGGGTGATCCGCACCTGCCGGGAGTTGGGCATCCGGGCTGTGGCCGTGTACTCCGATCTCGACCGCGACGCCCTCCACGTGCGGCTGGCCGACGACGCCTATGCGCTCGGCGGGGAGTCCGCAGCCGAGAGCTACCTCAACGTCGCCAAGGTGCTCGACGCGGCGCGCCGCTGCGGCGCCGACGCCGTCCACCCCGGCTACGGCTTCTTCTCCGAGAACACCGAATTCGCCCGGGCCGTCATGGCCGCCGGCGCCAGGTGGGTGGGGCCGCCCCCCGAGGCCATCGAGGCCATGGGCGACAAGGTCAGCGCCCGCCGCACGGCGGAACGGGCCGGCGTGGCGGTTGTGCCGGGCACGTCCACCGAGTTGACCTCGACCGACGAGGTGATCGGGTTCGGCGACACGCACGGCTGGCCGGTGGCGATCAAGGCGTCCTTCGGCGGCGGCGGGCGGGGCATGCGGGTGGTGAACGGGCCCGATGACGCCGCGGCGGCCCTGGCGTCGGCACGACGTGAGGCCAAGGCCGGCTTCGGGCGGGCCGAGTGCTACCTCGAGCGGTATCTCGCCCACCCCCGCCACGTGGAGGTCCAGGTCCTCCTCGACTCGCACGGAAACGGCGTGTGGCTCGGCGAGCGGGACTGCTCCACCCAGCGCCGGCACCAGAAGCTCGTCGAAGAGACGCCCGCGCCGGGCGTGCCCGACGAGCTCCGCCACGCCATGGGCGGGGCCGCCCTCCACGTGGCGCGGGAGTGCGGGTACCAGAACGCCGGCACGGTGGAGTTCCTCGTCGAGGACGGCGCCTTCTACTTCCTCGAGATGAACACCCGCCTCCAGGTCGAGCACCCCGTCACCGAGATGGTCACCGGGCTCGACCTCGTCGCCCTCCAGCTCCACATCGCCGACGGCGGCCCGCTCCCCTTCTCCCAGGCCGACGTCACCACGACCGGCGCCGCCGTCGAGTGCCGGGTGAACGCCGAGGACCCGACCGGCGGGCGCTTCCTCCCCAGCCCGGGCACCATCAGCCGGTTCCGTCCCGCCGGCGGCTTCGGCGTGCGGGTGGACGCCGGCTACCAGGAGGGCGACGTCCTCCCCGGCGCCTACGACAGCCTGATCGCCAAGATCATCGCCTGGGGCCCGGACCGCGACACCGCCCGGCGCCGCCTGATCCGGGCCCTCGAGGAGACCGAGGTCGCCGGCGTGGCCACAACCATCCCGGCCCAGCTGGCGATCCTCCGCCATCCCGACTTCGAGGCGGGCACCCACTACACGAGTTGGGTCGAGGAGAAGCTCGACTTCACCACGCTCCCCCCCGCCGCCCCCGCCCCGCCCGCAGCCGGCGCCGAGGGGGGGACGAGGGTCGCCCGCAACGTCGACGTGGAGGTCGACGGCCGCCGCTACCAGGTGCGCCTGTGGGTGCCCGAGGTTGTTCCACCGGTGCGCGGCACGGGCGCCGTCGGGCGGGCGGCCACCGCCGCCGTATCCGCGGGTGCAGCCGGTGCGGCCCGACTCCGCACCCGCGGCCGCACGGCCCAGTCGACCGTGCCGGCGACCAGCGGCACGGTGGTGGCGCCCATGCAGGGCACGGTGATCGTGGTGTCGGTGGCGGCCGGCGACACGGTGAGCGCCGGTCAGTCGGTGTGCGTCCTCGAGGCCATGAAGATGGAGAACAACGTCACGGCCGAGCGCGACGGCGCCGTCGCCGAGGTCAAGGTCGAGGTGGGTGACACGGTGAGCGCGGGCGACGTGCTCATCGTCATCGAGTAGTTACTCGGCGGCGTCGGACAACGCCTCGGCCAGCGCCGGGTGCACGAGCAGGCTCTCCACGATGTCGCTGACCTTGAGGTGGGCGGTGACGGCGAGGGCGATCACCGAGATCAGCTCCGCCGCCCCCCGCCCCACGATCGACCCGCCCAGCACCACGCCTGTGGCCGGGTCGGACAGGAGCTTCACGAACCCGCGCGGGTCGCCGTCGATGAGCGCCCGGGGGTTGGACGCGTACGGGACCTTGGTGACCCGGATCTTGCGGCCGATGGCGAAGGCATCGGCCTCGGCCAGCCCCACGTCGGCGATCTCGGGCTCGGTGAAGATTGCGCTGGCCGCCTTCTCGTAGTCGAGATGGCGGTGCTGGCGCGTGTGCATGCCCATCACGTGCTCGGCGATCTTGCGCCCCTGGGCCGTGGCCACTGATGCCAGAGGCAGCTTCCCCGACAGGTCGCCGCCGACGTAGATGTGGCCCACATTGGACTGGCAGTGATGGTTGCACGGCACGAAGCCGCCCTGGTCGACCTCGACCCCAGCCACCTCGAGCCCGAGACTCTCCGAGTTCGGGACGGATCCGATACACAGCAGGGCGTGCGAGCCGCGCGCCGACCGGCCGTCGTCGCAGCGCACCACCACTTCGTCGCCCTCCCGGTCGATGCCCTCGGCCCGGGCGCCTTTGAGTAGGCGAACACCGGAGTTGAGGAAGTCCTCCTCCAGGGCGGCCGCCACTTCGGCGTCCTTCCCGGGCAGCACCTGCTGGCGGCTCACGATGAGGGTGACCTTCGACCCGAACGACCGGAACATGTGAACGAACTCCACGCCGGTCACACCGGACCCGATCACCACCAGGTGACCCGGCATCTCCGGCGGCGGATAGGCCTGGCGGGTGGTGAGGACGCGGTCACCGTCGGGCTTGGCCCACTCGGGGATGCGGGGCCGGCTGCCGGTGGACAGCATGACGGCGTCGGCCTGGAGTTCGTGCACTCCGTCGGCCGTCTCGGCCACGACCTGGTGCGGGCTCTTGAGCCTGCCCGCGCCATGCAGCACCCGCACGCCCTGACTCTCGAGCAGCCCGCACACCGAGGTGCGCAGGTGCTCGGAGACGCCAGCGATGCGCCGGCGCAGGCCTTCGAGGTCGACGGTCCCCTGGAGGCGGGCCAGGCCCATCCCCTCCGACCGGCGGACCAGCGAAAGCACGGCGCCGGTGGCGATCATGGCCTTGGACGGGATGCAGTCCCACAGGTTGGCGGCGCCGCCCATCACAGCCCGCTCGATGACGGTGACCTCGGCGCCCAGGCTGGCGGCGTGGCTGGCCGCCTCCACGCCGGCCGGGCCGGCCCCGATGATCACGAAGCGCGTCGCCATGCAGTGCGAGGCTAGCGACCCCCCGACAGCGCATGACCGCCGGCGCCGCACGCGACCGGCCCGGCCGTGCCGGCGTTCCGGCGGCGGCCGTCAGCCGCCTGGTTCGTGGGTGCCCCACTCGGCCCGGAGGACGTCGGTGACCTCACCCAAGGTGGCGCCGGCCCGGAGCGCGATCTTCATCGGATCGAGCACGTTGGCCGTGCCCCGGGCGGCGGCGCCGAGGTCGGTCAGCGCCGCGGTCACGGCGGCGCCGTCCCGTGTCGAACGCACGGCCTGCACCCGCTCCACCTGCTGGCGTTCGAGATCCGGGTCGGCCGGCAGCAGCTCGGCAGAGGAGGTGTCCCCGCCCTCGTAACGATTGACGCCGACGACGACCCTGTCGCCCGAGTCGACGCCGCGTGCGGCGATGTAGGCGGACCGCTCGACCTCGTCCTGGAGGTAGCCGGACTCGATGGCGGCCACCGCGCCACCCAGGATGTCGATGCGCCGGATGTACTCCTCGGCGCACGCCTCCACCTCGTCGGTGAGGGCCTCGACGAAGTACGAGCCGGCCAGCGGGTCGACGGTGTCGGCCACGCCCGACTCGTGGGCGATCACCTGCTGGGTGCGCAAGGCCAGGCGGGCGGCCCGTTCGGTGGGCAGGCCGAAGGCCTCGTCGAAGCCGTTGGTGTGCAGGCTCTGCGTTCCTCCCAGCACGGCCGCCAGCGCCTGCACGGTCACCCGCACCACATTGTTGTCGGGCTGCTGGGCGGTGAGCGTGGAGCCGCCGGTCTGGGTGTGGAAGCGCAGCTGGGCCGACCGCTGATCCGACGCTCCGAAGCGGCCGGTGACGATTCGGGCCCACATGCGCCGGGCCGCCCGGAACTTGGCGACCTCCTCGAACAGGTTGCTGTGGCCGTTGAAGAAGAAGCTCATGCGGGGCGCAACATCGTCCACCGAAAGCCCCGCCTCCACCGCCGCGTCGAGATAGGCGATCCCGTCCGCCAGGGTGAAGGCCAGCTCCTGCACCGCCGTCGAACCCGCCTCGCGGATGTGGTAGCCGGACACCGAGATGGTGTTCCACGCCGGCAGATTGCTGCGGCAGTAGGCGAACAGGTCGGTGACCAGGCGCATCGACGCTCGCGGCGGGTGCACGTAGGTCCCGCGGGCCACGTACTCCTTGAGGATGTCGTTCTGCACCGTCCCCCGGATGCGGTCGGGGGCCACGCCCTGCTCCTCGGCCACCAGTTGGTACAACAGCAGGAGGACGGCGGCGGTGGCGTTGATCGTCATCGACGTGGTCACCTGGTCGAGCGGCAGCTCGGCCAGCAGGACGCGCATGTCGTCGATGGTGTCGATGGCCACGCCGACCCGGCCGACCTCGCCCTCGGCCCGGGGATGGTCGGAGTCGTACCCCATCTGGGTGGGCAGGTCGAAGGCGCACGACAGGCCGGTCTGCCCGGCCTCCAGCAGGAACCGGAAGCGCTCGTTCGTCGCCGAGGCGTCGCCGAAGCCGGCGTACTGGCGCATGGTCCATGGCTTGCCCCGGTACATGTCGGGGTGGACGCCCCGGGTATAGGGCGGCTCGCCGGGCCGCCCCAGTTTGGCGTCGGCGTCCCACCCGTCCAGGTCGGCCGCCGTGTACAGCGGCCGGATCTCGATGCCCGAGTCGGTTGTCCGCTCCAGGTCGCCGTACGGCTCTGAACTCACGGCCTCAGTGGACCACAACGGCGCGGGTCAGCCCGCAGGCGGCGCTTCCTTGGGGTGCGGCATGCACAGGTCGTCGTACTCGGCGATGACGATGGGGCCGGCGTTGGGGCCGCACGCAGGGCACTCCGGGTCACGGTGGACCTTGAACGTGCGGAACGACTCCTCCAGCGCGTCGTAGGCCAGGAGGCGCCCGACCAGCGGGTCGCCCAGGCCGAGCAGGACCTTGATGGCCTCCATGGCCTGGATACTGCCGATGATGCCGGGCAACACGCCGAGCACGCCCGCCTCGGCGCACGAGGGCGCCATCTCGGCCGGCGGCGGCTCGGGGATCATGCAGCGGTAGCACGGCCCGACGTAGGGCGCGAACACCGTGGCCTGGCCCTCGAAGCGGAAGATCGAGCCGTGCACCACCGGGATCTTCTTGATCAGGGCTGCGTCGTTCACCAGGTAGCGGGTGGGGAAGTTGTCGGTGCCGTCGACGATGACGTCGTAGCCGTCGATGATGTCGAGGACGTTGTCGGCGCCGAGGCGCACGTCATACGTGGCCACGTCCACATCGGGGTTGATGGCGGTGAGCGTCTTCTTGGCCGAGTCGACCTTTCGCTCGCCGATGCGGTCGATGTTGTGGAGGATCTGGCGCTGGAGGTTGGACGCGTCGACCACGTCCATGTCGATGATGCCGAGCGTGCCCACGCCGGCCGCCGCCAGGTAGAGGGCGGCGGGCGACCCGAGACCTCCGGCGCCCAGCAGCAGGACCCTGGAGTCGAGCAGCTTCTGCTGGCCCTTCTCGCTCACCTCAGGCAGGAGCAGGTGGCGCTGGTACCGGTTGCGCTGGTCGGCCGACAGGGTGCGGGGCTCCGACCACGGGCGGCCTTCGTCCTTCCAGCGGTTGAAGCCGCCGGCCAGGCTCACGACATCGGCGTAGCCGAGGTCCTGCAGCGTCTTGGCCGCGAAGGCGGACCGGAACCCGCTGGCGCAAGTGACGATGAGGGGCTTGGCCTTGTCGGGCACCTTGCCCTCGACCTGGCCCTCGAGGTGGCCGCGGGGGATGTGCACCGAGCCGGGGATGGCGCCCTGCTGGTACTCGTCGGGCTCGCGGACGTCGAGCACCGTGGACCGGCCCAGGCGGCCCTCGGCGGCGGCGCCGTCGATCTCGGAGATCTCGGCCTTGACCTTGGCGAGCAGGTCTCGGGATGTGGGCACGGGCGACAACCAACCTTCCGGATCGCGCAACCTTCAGATTGCGTTTCTGATGGAAACCCTACCTGCCAGGTCGGCATTCCCCAAACGGCTTAGCGTCCGCCGCATGGAGCTCTCCGACGCCATCCGCCGCCGCCGCATGGTGCGCAGCTTCGACGGCCGGCCTCTCGCCGCCGGCGTCATCGACCGGCTGCTCGGCCAGGCGACCCGCGCCCCGTCTGCCGGCTTCACCCAGGGCTGGGCCTTCGTCGCGCTGGAGGGCCCGGAGCAGACCGAGCGCTTCTGGCGCCACACCCTGGCCCCCGACAAGCGGGAGGGGTTCCGATGGCCCGGCCTGCTCCGGGCGCCGGCGGTAGTGCTCCCCCTGTCGAGCAGGAAGGCGTACCTCGACCGCTACGCCGAGGCCGACAAGGCCGCGTCCGACCTCGTCGGCGAGGAGGCGTGGCCCGTCCCTTACTGGGACGTCGACTGCGCCTTCGCCACCATGCTCCTCCTCCTGGCCGCCGTGGACGAGGGCCTGGGGGCGCTGTTCTTCGGGATCTTCCGGGGCGAGGCCGACCTGCTGGCCGACCTGGGGGTGCCGCCGGAGTACCGGCCCATCGGCGCCGTCGCCGTCGGCCACCCCGACGGCGGCGACGGCCCATCCCTGTCGGCGGGGCGGGGCCGGCGACCCGTCGACGAGGTCGTCCACCGCAACGGCTGGTGAGCGCCACCTCCGATCAAGCCGGGCGGCGGCCAGGCGGGAGAAGATCGGAGCGAACGGCGTCGGCCGCCCCTCCAGCCCGTTATCCCACACCGGCCCGGGACAGCCCTTGACACGGCGCGTCACCTCTGCATGGAATATAACGAAAGGACACCTTCCCCCCGTTCTGCCGCTTTCCCACATCCGTGGAGGCACCCGATGGCCGCACCGCTCGTCCCCGTCCCCTCGCCCGCCGCCGAGACGCTCACCATCCGTCCCTGGCCCGATCCCGTCATCGATTCGCTGGGCCACGATCCCCGCTCCCACTACGTCGAGACCTACTGGCTCGGCATCCTCGGCCCGAGTACC
>JAHFUS010000138.1 GCA_023264975.1 Actinomycetes bacterium
GCGCTCCTACACGAGTCGCGGCGCGAGGCGCCGGACCAGCTCGGCTCGTTCCTCGCCCGTCGCGTCGTGCCCTTCGGCATGACCGATCTGTCGGTGTACCTGACCGACTTCGAGCAACGCCGGCTGGTGCCGATCATGGGATCGGCCGCGACCTCTTCCATCGACATGGACGACTCCACCGGTGGACGATCGTTCATGACTGCCCGTCAGGTGGACGAGGCCGTCGACGGAGGCACGCGACTGTGGAGTGTGGTGATAGACGGAGCGGCTCGGCTCGGAGTGATGGCCGTGACCCTCTCCGAGGTCGACGGCGTCGCCCGATCGTTGGCCGACAGCCTCGCCGGCGTGGTTGCCGCCCTGATCATCACCCGAGGCCAGTGCACCGACGCCTACACCACCATTCGGCGAAGCGAGAAGTTCAGCCTGGCGGCCGAGATGCAGTGGGATCTGTTGCCGCCATTGAGCCTCGACAGCGGGCGGGTCTCGGTAGCCGGGCTGATCCAGCCCGCCTACGAGGTCGGCGGCGACTCCTTCGACTACGCCGTGAACGGAGACATCCTCGACTTCGCGGTGTTCGACGCGATGGGCCACGGGTTGGAGTCCAGCCAGCTCGCCCATCTGGCCGTCAGCAGCTACCGGCACAGCCGGCGCTCGGGCCTCGACCTCGACGCCACCTACCAGGCCTTGGATGCCGCGGTGGCCGGCACAGGCTCCGGCGAACGCTTCGTCACCTGCCTCCTCGGCTGGCTCGATCTGCGCGACGGGCACCTGACGTGGATCAATGTCGGTCATCCGTTGCCGCTGCTGGTGCGCGCCGGGGAGGTCCTGGGCCCACTCGCCTGCGAGCCCACGCTTCCGGCCGGTCTCGGCCGCGACGTCATCGGCGGCAGCGCGACCGAGGTCGCCCACGACGTCCTCCAACCGGGCGATCGGTTGTTCTGCCTCACCGATGGCGTGGTCGATTCCCATCGGCCCGGCGGCGAGGACTTCGGCGAGGAACGCCTCGTCGAGCTCCTCGCCGCCCGGTCGCGCGCCCACCTCGACGCGGCCGAGACCGTCCGCCAGCTCTCCCACACCGTGTTGGATCACAACGGTGTGCTGAGCGACGACACGACCTGCTTCCTCATCGACTTCCACGCGGACCCTGTCGGTGGCCGTTACTCCTGATCCGCCGCAACGGTTCTCATCCCTCGGCACGAGGGGGGCACCCGCCAGATCCGGGCACTCTCGCCTCAGGCCGTCATCGGGTTGGACGACCACGCCCATTGCACCTGGGCCGCCGGCCGACCGGCGGTAGTACCGCCCGGGCCATGCCGCAGGCATCGGCATTCCTACAGGATGTGGAACGCGATCCCGTCGGCTTCCGCCGCCGCACGGAGGTTTCGGGCCGACATCGTGGCGCGATACCGCGATCTCGGCGTCGAGATGGTGCGCCGCCGCCAGCGCGTCTGTCATGGCGGCCGACAGGCCCCGCCCGGCCGCGCGGTGACGAGTCTGCAGCTCGGCCGTCGGCCACGCCAGCGCCCGCGGCCCCAGCACCTCAATCCCGGGTGGGAGCGCCACCAGTTGCGATCGGAACAGGGCCCGCATCTCCTCGGGTAGGGCTACGACGGGTGCCGAAAGCTTCCCCGTCGCCCTCGGGTCGGCGAAGGACGGGCAGAGCTGGAACAGCCACAGGCCAGTGGTGACGATGCCTGCCGGTGCGACCCCGTCCAGGGACCGATCGCGGCGCCCCACGAGCACATCCCGAAGCAGGAGATCGTCGACGGCGGCGGTCACTACGTCGTGGCGAGGTCCCGGTCGTCCTGTGACCGAGCGCCGGAGTGCAGCACAGCGCGTTTCCGGGCGCCCGCGCCGTGCCGGTACCGGGTGCCCGCCTGGTACCGGAGTCGGGTGGTCCGGCTGGTGCTGTCAACGGGCTGCCGGCTCCTCCTGTGAGCGCACGGTCGTAATGTCAGGCAAGTCAGTCCACTGCGAGGAGGTGGTCGGAGTCGAGGCGAGGGTACTGCGATATGAGGATCGGGGCGCGGGCGAGCCGGTCGTTCTTATCCCCGGGGGACTCACGGGCTGGCTTTCGTGGATACCGCATCAAGAGCGACTTGCCGGCCGATACCGGGTTGTCCGAGTGCAGCCAATCCACAACGAGCTCGGCTCGGCTGGGCAGCCAGGGCAACTCGGTTACACCGCCGCCATCGAGCGCGAGTCGTTCCGCCTGACTCTCGACCAACTGGGGATTGACGGCCCGCATCTCGTCGGTTGGTCAGGAGGGGGTAAGGCCGCGCTGGAATTCGCTTCGGAATACCCCGATCGGGTCGCGACGCTCACCCTGGTTGAGCCGGCCGCCTACTGGATTCTCGAGCAACTCTCCGAGCAGGTCGACGTCCTCAGGGACCTGAACGATTTGGGTGCGGCGCTCCAGGAGTGACGTCTCAGGCGTCTGGCCGACAGCCCGTCGATCGTTGACCTAGCGGAACCTCGGCCCCTTCCATCTCTGCCGGTGGCATATCCACCACCCAGGCAAG
>JAHFUS010000037.1 GCA_023264975.1 Actinomycetes bacterium
TCCCCGACGCAATTATTGAACTTGTCGAGGCGTAGGCCGCTCCCGCCGCCCCGTCATGTGCGCTGCAACCGCTTTCGGCCCTTGCCAGGAGTCGGCGGCGCGACGGTGGTGGCCTGTTGCAGGAGCGCCTGTGCGGACCAACGCATGAGAGCGACTGCGTCCTGTCTTGAGAGCCCGGCGACGTCGACGAGCCAGACGAGCGCTTCGATCCCCGTGGCTGCGCGCACGCTCAAGACGAGGTGCTGGAGCTGCTCGTCGGTGAGGACGCAGCGCAGGCCGTCGACCGCTTCGGCGATCCAGGCGATGGCCCGCCCCTGGCGAAGGGGGAGCGCCTTGCGTTCGGCGACATCCGACTCGAGGGAGAGGCGCAACATGGTGCGCTGCTGGGCCTCCGTGTCGAGGATCATTGCCGTGAAGTTGCGGACGACCGCGTCAAGGCGGGCGGCGGGTTCCTCGGGTGGATCAGGCGGGAGCATCGACGTGGCGGCCACCTCCGGGTGGGCCGCGATGAGCAGGGCCCGCTTGCTGGGGAAGTAGCGGTAGGCGGTGGTCCGCGAGATCGATGCGGCCGCGGCCGCATCCTCCACGGTCGGTGTGACTCCAGCTGCGACCAACTCCCGGGCGGCGGCGACGAGAGCGTCACGCGTGCGGGCCTTCTGGGCCGAGCGTCCATCAGCCTCGTAGGGCGTTGACATCGGCTTCATGGTATGCGACTGTCGTCATGGGACATGAGTCCCACGAAAGGCGGAAGTCATGCAGACGGGTACGACGCGAGAGTCCCTTGTCCGGAGAACAGAGGACGGCGAGCGTCGCTGGTTCTTCGGCGGCGGCCTGCACATCTGGAAGGCGACGGCCGAGGAGACCGACGGAGCGTTCCTTCTTTTCGAGGACCGCATGGACCACGGCAAGGTCACGCCGCTGCACATTCACCCCGACTCCGACGAGACGATGATCGTGCTCGAGGGCGAGATCCGCATGCACCTCGACGGCGTCGAGCACACAATCGGCGCCGGTGGCGTCGTGAGCGCACCCCGGGGCGTGCCGCATGCCTTCATGGTCTCCGGTGTCGACGGCGCCCGGCTCCTGTGCCTGCATACTCCGGGGTGTTGCCAGGCGTTCTACTGGGACGCGAGCGAACCGGTCGCGGCCGACGACGGCCGGGGTATCGAGGCCGGACCGGTGGACATACGCCGCGTGCAGGCGTCGGCCCAGAAGAACGGGGGCATCGAGATCGTTGGCCCGCCGCCGTTCGAACACGCCGCTCGTAGCTGATCGTCGTCAACGGGCCTGCCCGGACGGGCCCGGGCGCGGCTGAGCCAACCTCGTTGTGACGGCCCCCGACGCCGTAATTGGAACTCGTCGAGGCGTAGGGGGGCGCCGTGACACTCTGAGACCGAGGACTGGCGCAGCAGCGGAAGCTGTGTCGCTACCGGCGCCCCGGCGTGCGGTATCCACCGCTGGGCGCCGCCCGTCGACTATTCTCGAACGGGTGTTCGCACTGGGCATCGACCCCGGGGTGTCGCGCTGCGGCTACGGCCTCGTGGAGCGGGACGCGTCCGGCTACCGGGCGGTGGTGGCCGGCGTGATCACCACGCCGCCGGCCGACCCGCTGCCTGGCCGCCTGGCCACGCTCCTGCGCGAGCTCACCGAGCTCATTGCCCGGCACCGGCCCGATGTGGTGGTGGTGGAGCGGGTGTTCTTTCAGACCAACGTGCGCACGGCGATGTCGGTGGGCCAGGCCAGCGGTCTGGCCCTGGCGGTGGCCTCCGCCGCCGGCTGCGAGATCGTCCAGTACACGGCCAACGAGGTGAAGGCGTCGGTCACCGGCTACGGAGCCGCCAGCAAGGAACAGGTGCAGCGCATGATCCAGTCCCTCCTGTCCCTGCCGGCCGTGCCTAAGCCGCCCGACGTGGCCGACGCCCTGGCCCTCGCCCTGTGCCACCTCGCCGTGGCCCCCCGGCTGGCCCGCATCGCCCAGGCCGGAGGCGCCCGGAGGCCGGCCCGGGAGGCCGGTCCATCAGGATCTCGCGTCCTCCCCGTCCCGAAGGGACGGTGAGCGGATGATCGGGTCGTTGCGGGGCGTCGTGCTCGACCGGCTGGCGCCCGCCGAGCTGCTGCTCGAGGTCGGGGGCGTTGGGTACCGAATCACCGTCACCCCGGCCACGCTGGCTACCGGCACACCGGGCCAGCCGCTGTTCGTGCACGTCCACACCCATGTCCGGGAGGACGCCATCGTCCTGTACGGCTTTTCCACCGCCGACGAGCGGCGCTGTTTCGAGGCACTGCTCGGCGCCCACGGCGTGGGCCCCGGCCTGGCCGTTGCCATCCTGTCGGCCCTGTCGCCCCAGGCCCTGCGCCGGGCAGTGGCCACCGAGGACGCCGACGCACTCGTCGCCGTGCCCGGCGTCGGGCGCAAGACGGCCGCCCGCCTGCTGCTCGAGCTCCAGTCCCGCCTCGACCTGCCGCTCGACGAGATGCCAACCGGGGGCGCCCCGGCCGGCGACGCCCACGCCGAGGTGAGGGCCGCGCTGGCCGGCCTCGGCTACGGGCCCGACGAGGTCCGCTCCGCCGTTCGTGCGCTGCCAGCCGACGGCAGCGTGCAGGATCTGCTCACGTCCGCACTGCGCCAGATGGCGGGCGCCCGATGACGGGACGCAGATGACGAGGGAAGAGGCGCTGGCCGCCGTCACCACCGACCCCGTCGAGGCAGCGGAGGAGGCCACCCTGCGGCCCCGCCGGCTGGACGAGTTCGTGGGCCAGGCGCAGCTGAAGGAGCACCTGGAGATCGTCCTCGAGGCGGCCCGGCGGCGCGGCCAGTCCGTCGACCACCTGCTGTTCGCCGGCCCGCCCGGGTTGGGCAAGACATCGCTGTCGGGCATCGTGGCGGCCGAGATGGGGGTGGGCCTGCGGGTCACGTCGGGGCCGGCGCTCATGCGGGCCGGCGACCTGGCCGCCCTCCTCACCGACCTGCACGACGGCGACGTGCTGTTCATCGACGAGATCCACCGCCTCGGCCGCCAGGTCGAGGAGGTCCTCTACCCGGCCATGGAGGACTTCCAGCTCGACATCGTGCTGGGCAAGGGCCCTGCTGCCCGCTCCATCCGCCTCGACCTGCCCCGCTTCACCCTGGTGGGCGCCACCACCCGCACCGGCCTTCTCACCGGCCCCCTGCGCGACCGCTTCGGCCTGGTGGCCCGCCTCGACCACTACCCCGTCGCCGACCTGGTGGAGATCGTGGAGCGGGCCGCCCGCATCCTCGGCGTGCCGCTGGAGGCGGGCGGCGCCCACGAGGTCGCCCACCGGTCCCGCGGCACCCCCCGCATCGCCAACCGCCTTCTCAAGCGGGTGCGCGACTTCGCCGAGGTCCGGGGCGACGGCACCGTCACCCAGGCCACAGCCGCCGCCGGCCTGGCGCTGTTCGGTGTCGACGACCTCGGGCTCGACAAGGTCGACCGCTCGGTGCTGTCCGCCCTGTGCTCCCGCTTCGGCGGCGGCCCGGTCGGCCTCTCCACCCTGGCCGTGAGCATCGGCGAGGAGACCGAGACGTTGGAGGACGTCTACGAGCCCTTCCTCCTCCAGCTCGGCATGCTGAAGCGCACGCCCCGCGGGCGAGTCGCCATGCCCGCCGCATGGCAGCATCTCGGCCTGGCCGCCCCCCAGGCGGCCGCCGTCCTCTTCGACGACCAGTAGGCGACCGGCTGATCGTTCCTGGCGGCTTCAACGCCGGATACCGGTGAAAGTCCGTCAAGAAAAGGCAGTGCACGACAGGCCGGGGCACGCCGGAGTGCCCGTACGCTGCGATCGTGGTGGACACGGCGACGTTCGACTACCCGCTGCCCGCTGCGGCCATCGCCCAGGTCCCGGCCGAGCCCCGGGAAGCGGCCCGTCTCCTCGCCGCCCTCGACGCCCAAGCGCCGCCCTCGCACCTCCGGGTGAGCGACCTGCCCGACCTGCTCGGGCGCGGCGATGTGTTGGTGGTGAACGAGACTCGGGTGCGACCCTCCCGGCTGTGCCTGCACAAGGCCACCGGCGGGCGGGTCGAGGTCCTCCTGCTGGAGCCGTCCGACGGCGGTCCGGGCGATGGGTGGGAGGCGATGGTGCGCCCCGCCCGGCGCACGCCGCCCGGCACCCTCTTGTCGGCCGAGCCCGGTGCCCCGCCGCTCGTGGAGGTGGGCGAGCCCCGGGGCGACGGCACTTTCGGCGTGCGGGTGCTGGGCGACGTGGGGCGCCACGCGGCGGTGGCCCTGCCGCCCTACATCACCGCCGGCCTGGCCGACCCCGAGCGCTACCAGACCGTCTACGCCCGCACGCCGGGCTCGGTGGCGGCGCCCACCGCCGGCCTGCACCTCAGCGGGCAGGTGCTCGACCGGTGCCGGGAGCGGGGAGTGGAAATCCACACCATCGACCTGGCCGTGGGGATGGCCACCTTCCGCCCCCTCCAGGTCGACGCCGTGGAGGACCACGTCATGCACGCCGAGCGCTACGACGTGCCCGGCGCAACCATCGAGGCGTGCGAGCGGGCTACACGCGTCGTGGCTGTGGGCACCACGACCGTGCGCGCCCTGGAGTCGGCGGCCGCCACCGGCGAGTTGTCCGGGCGCACCACGCTCTTCATCGCCGGCGACTACCCGTTCCGCGTGGTCGACGTCCTGCTCACCAACTTCCATCAGCCCCGGTCGTCGCTGCTGGTGCTGCTGGCCGCCTTCGCCGGGGACGGCTGGCGGCGCCTCTACGACACCGCCCTGGCCGAGGGCTACCGGTTCCTCTCCTTCGGCGACGCCATGCTCGTTGCCCGGCGCCCGGTCGCTTGACCCTCCGCATCGATCTCGACGGCACGGACGGCGCCGCCAGGGCCGGCGTCGTCACCACCGCCCGGGGCACCTTCCGTACCCCCTGCTTCATGCCGGTGGGCACCCGGGGCGCGGTGCGGGCGGTCTCGTCCGCCGACCTCGAGGACCTGGGCGCCGAGATCGTGCTCGCCAACACGTACCACCTGATGCTGCGCCCCGGCGCCGACGTGGTGGACGAGCTCGGCGGCATCCACGGCTTCGCCTCCTGGCCTGGGCACGTGCTCACCGACTCGGGTGGGTACCAGGTGTTCTCCCTGGCCCCGAAGGTGGACGACGACGGCGTCACCTTCCGGTCGACCTACGACGGGTCCACCCACCGCCTCACCCCCGAGGCGGCGGTTGCCGTCCAGGGCCTGTTGGGCGCCGACATCGCCATGGTGCTCGACGTGTGCCCGCCACTGCCCTCGTCGCCCGAGGTCCTCCGCTCGGCGGTGGAGCGCACCGCCTCCTGGGCGGCTCGCTCCCGGGCCGTGCACCGGCGTGAGGGCCAGGCCCTGTTCGGGATCGTGCAGGGGGGCGTCGACGACGCCCTACGGGCGGAGAGCGCACAGCGCACGGCGGCGATCGGTTTCGACGGCTACGCCGTGGGCGGACTGTCGGTGGGGGAGAGCCGGCCGGAGATGCTGGACGCCCTCGCCGCCGCCGTGGCCGGGCTGCCGGCGGACGCCCCGCGGTACCTGATGGGCGTCGGCGACCCGGTGGGTCTGGTCGAGGCCATCGCCCTCGGGATCGACATGTTCGACTGCGTGCTGCCGACCCGTCTGGCCCGCCACGGCACAGTGCTCACCTCGGCCGGCCGCCTCCGGCTCCGCAACGCCGCCTTCGCCCGGGATGGCGGGCCGCTCGACGCCGGGTGCCCCTGTGCGGTGTGCGCCCGTTGGTCACGGGCCTACCTGCGGCACCTGCTGCGTATGGCCGATCCGGGCGCAGCCCGGCTTCTTACCCTCCACAACCTGGCGTGGACACTGGCACTCGTGGCACGCGCCCGGGCGGCCGTCGCTTCGGGCACCCTGGCCGCCGTGCGCACCGAAATAGCCTCCGCCTACGGCTCGTGACCGGCCCGGGAGGACGGTCCATCAAGCAACTCACTGGTGCGACATCCGAAGGGATGGTGCACCGGTGACCGGGCCCGGGAGGGACGGTACATCAAGCAACTCACTGGTGCGACATCCGAAGGGATGGTGCACCAGTGACCACATGGGTGCGGTTCCCCCGCTACGCTCCCTCCGCCCCAGTTACGAACCAAGGCGTGGTTGATGCAAGCCCTCTTCCCACTGATTTTCCTGGCTCTCATGTGGTTCCTGCTCGTGAGGCCCCAGAAGGAGCGCGTGCGCCGCCAGCAGCAGCTCGTGGCGTCCCTCGAAGTGGGTGACGAGGTGGTCACCGCAGGCGGGATCGTGGGCCGGATCGTGTCCCTCGACGACGACGAGGCGCACATCGAAGTATCTCCCGGCGTGGTGATGCGGTTCCTGCGGCTGGCCGTGAACGCCCGGGTGGCCGAGGACGAGCCGGCGCCCGGCGCCCTCGGCCGGCCCGAGGGCGCCGACGACCGGGGAGCCGAGTAGCGGTGCGCCGCGGCCCTAGCACATCGCTGATCGTGGTCGTCGTCCTCGCGGTGGCGGCCCTCGGCGGCACGCTGGCGGCGGGGTATTCGCCCCAGCTCGGCCTCGATCTCCAGGGCGGGGTGTCGGTCGTCCTCCGACCCCAGAAGGCGGTCTCCACGGGCGCCATCAACCAGGCCATCGAGATCATCCGCAACCGGGTCGACGGCCTCGGCGTGGCCGAGCCCGACATCAGCCGGCAGGGAAGCAACATCATCGTCCAACTGCCCGGCGTGAAGGACCAGAAGCGGGCCCTCGAACTGGTCGGCCAGACGGCCGAGCTGCGGTTCCGGCCAGTGCTCGAGGCGGTGCCGCTGAGCGAGACCGAGGTGCCCACCACGGTCCCGCCTTCCGCCACCGACACCACCGCACCCGGCGCCTCACCCACCCCCGCCCCGGGCGCCGCCTCCACCACCGCCCCCGGCGCAGCGCCCACCCACCCCGCCCCGTCCACCACCGCAGCCCCCGCCACCCTTCGCCTGGCCGGGGGCGACCTGGCCACCGCCCGAGGCGCCACGACGACCACGGCCCCACCCGCCACCACCACCGTGCCGACCACGGCGCCCGCCGCCACGCCGGCGCCGGTCACTCCCACCGCCATCCCCACCACGAAGCGGGAGGAGGACAAGCCCGAGGCGATCGTGGTCCTCCCCCTTCAGGAGGGCGGCAAAACCACCGGCCGCTACCGTCTCGGCCCGTCCGAGCTCACAGGCAAGGCGGTCAAGAGCGCCAAGGCCCAGTTCGACCAGACCGGCAGCGCCTGGGAGGTCGCCTTCACCCTGACCAAGACGGGTTCCAAGGACTTCGACGCCCTTGCCGCCCGCAACGTCGGCAAGCAGGTGGCCATCGTCCTCGACGGAGTGGTGAAGTCGGCGCCCACGATCCAGCAGGCCGAGTTCAACGGCCGGGGCCAGATCAGCGGCAGCTTCACCGAGAAGGAGGCGAAGGACCTGGCTCTGGTGCTGCGCTACGGGTCGCTTCCCGTCGAGCTGAAGCCGGAGACGGTGCAGACGGTGTCCGCCAGCCTGGGCAAGGACTCGTTGCACGCAGGCGTGCTGGCCGGTCTGCTCGGTCTCGGCCTGGTGCTGCTCTACATGATCCTGTACTACCGGGCGCTCGGGATCGTGGTGCTGCTCGGGCTCATCGTGTCAGGCATGCTCATGTACTCGATCATCTCGTTCCTCGGGGAGCGCAGTGGCCTCGCCCTCAGCCTGGCTGGCGCCGTCGGCATCATCGTGTCGGTGGGCGTCACGGTGGACTCGTACGTCGTGTACTTCGAGCGCCTGAAGGACGAGATACGGGCGGGCAAGACGATCCGCTCGTCGGTCGACCGGGGCTTCGCCCGGGCCTATCGCACCATCCTGGCGGCCGACACGGCGTCGCTCATAGGCGCCGCCCTGCTCTACTTCCTCACCGTGGGGTCGGTCCGCGGGTTCGCATTCTTCCTCGGACTGTCCACCCTGCTCGACATGATCATCGCCTACACGTTCACCCGGCCCATGGTGATCCTCCTCGGACGCAACCGGGTGTTCACCGAAGCCAGGTGGCTCGGTGTGGCCCGGGGCTTGGCCGCTCCCGCCCCCGCCGGGAGTGCATCGTGAGTGAGAAGCGTTCGTTGTGGCACCGCCTGTACCACGGGGAGACAGCCTTCAACTTCGTGGGCCGCAGGAACACCTGGTTCGCCGTGTCGGGGATCATCATCCTCATCGGCTTCGTGTCGTTGTTCGCGCGGGGTCTCAACTTCGGCATCGACTTCGAGGGCGGGACGGCCTGGGAGGTCAAGGCGCCCACGGAGTCGGTGGCCGAGGCACGCGACGCCATCCGGCCCTTGGGCCTGGGCGACGCCAAGGTCCAGCAGCTGGGCGGTGACACGATCCGGGTGCAGAGCGGCGTGACGGGGACCGAGGCGGAGCGCGCGAAGCAGCGCGATGCCGTCAGCGCCGCCCTGGCCAAGGCCGGCGGCGTCAACGTCAACACCGTGAGCGTGAACGAGGTCGGCCCCTCATGGGGTGGCGAGGTCACCAAGAAGGCCGAGCGGGCGCTGGTGTTCTTCTTCCTCGCCATCACCTTGTACATCACCCTGCGCTTCGAGTGGAAGATGGCGCTCGCCGCGCTGGCGGCCGTGGTCCACGACATCGCCGTCACCGTCGGCATCTACTCGTTGTCGGGCTTCGAGGTCACCCCGGCCACGGTGATCGCCTTCCTCACCATCCTCGGCTACTCCCTCTACGACACGATCGTGGTCTTCGACAAGGTCGAGGAGAACACCAAGGGTCTGGCCGCCTCCGGGCGTATGACCTACGGCGACACGGTGAACCTGTCCATGAACCAGGTGCTCATGCGATCGCTGAACACCTCACTGGTGGCCATCCTGCCGATCCTGTCGGTGCTGGTGGTCGGCTCGTTCATCCTTGGGGCGACCACCCTCGAGGACTTCGGCCTGGCACTGCTCATCGGTCTTCTCACCGGTGCGTATTCGTCGATCTTCATCGCCTCGCCCATCCTCGCCATCGTCAAGGAGCGCGAGCCCCGGTACGCCTCGATCAAGCAACGGATCCTCGCCAAGGGTGCTGTCACGCCGCTCACGCCCGCAGCCGCGGCGGCCGGCGGAGTCACCGTGGCGGCCGCTGCGGGCAGCCGTGACGGCGAGAACGTGGGCGCCGGCGCCGCCGCTCGGGTGCCCCCGCGGCCAGGTGGTACCCGCCCGCCGCCCCGGCCCCGGAAGAAGGGCAAGAAGCGCTAGCCAAGTAAGCTCGACGGATGGTCTTTTCAGCCGACACCGGTTGGCTCAAGGACCACATCCGCGACATCCCCGATTTCCCTCTGCCGGGGGTGGTGTTCAAGGACATCACGCCCCTTTTGGCCGACATCGAGGCCTTCCGCTCCACCATCGACGCCCTGGCCGCGCCCTTCTCGGACGCCGGCGTCGACAAGGTGCTGGCGGTCGAGGCCAGGGGCTTCATCGTGGGCGCACCGGTGGCGTACCGCTTCGGCGCCGGGTTCGTCCCCTGCCGAAAGGCGGGCAAGCTGCCCTGGCAGGTGGAGAAGGAGGAGTACGTCCTCGAGTACGGCAGCGACCTGCTGGAGATCCACCGGGACGCGATCGCACCCGGTGAGCGGGTCCTGGTGGTCGACGACGTCCTGGCCACCGGCGGCACCGCGGCAGCGGCCGCCACCCTGGTGGAGCGCCTCGGGGGCGTGGTCGTGGGGTTCGCGTTCGTGATCGAGCTGGCCTTCCTCGGCGGCCGATCGAAGCTCGGCGGGCGGGAGCTGGTCTCCTTGCTCACCTACGGGTAGGGCCGGATGCCGAGCGTCGACCGGGCCCGGGTGCTGCCCTGGCGGCGCCAGTTCGCGCCCGCTGCGCCCGACGCGCTCGGCCCTCTTGTCGCCGCCTACCGCGTACGCCGCCCCAAGGCCGACCTGGGCCTGATCCAGAGGGCCTACGAGGCGGCCGAGAAGGCCCACAGCACCCAGGTGCGCAAGTCGGGCGAGGCCTACATCCACCACCCAGTGGCCGTCGCCACCATCGTGGCCGAGCTGGGCCTTGACGACGTCACCATCGCCTCCGCCCTCCTGCACGACGCGGTGGAGGACACCGGCGTCACGCTCGAGGACGTCAGCCGCGACTTCGGGGCCGAGGTGGCGGCCATCGTGGACGGCGTCACCAAGCTCGAGCGGGTGCGCTTCGACTCCCGCGAGGCGCAGCAGGCCGCCTCCATGCGCAAGATGCTCGTGGCCATGGCCAAGGACTGGCGGGTCCTGATCATCAAGCTGGCCGACCGTCTCCACAACATGCGCACGATCGCCGCCATGCCGGACTTCAAGCAGAAGCGCACGGCCCAGGAGACGCTCGACATCTACGCCCCCCTGGCCCACCGCCTCGGCATCCAGGAGATCAAATGGCAGCTGGAGGACCTGGCTTTCGCCACGCTCCACCCCAAGCCCTATGCCGAGATCGAGCAGATGGTGGCCCTGCGTGCGCCCGAGCGGGAGATCTACCTCACCCAGGTGCTGGAGGAGGTGCGGGGCCAGCTGGCCCAGAACCGCATCGACGCCGAGGTCACCGGCCGGCCCAAGCCCTTGTGGTCCATCTACGAGAAGATGGTGGTGCGGGGTAAGGAGTTCGACGAGATCTTCGATCTGGTGGGCATCCGGGTGCTGGTCGACTCGGTGAAGGACTGTTACGCCGCGTTGGGGTCCATCCACGCCACGTGGAAGCCGGTGCAAGGCCGGTTCAAGGACTACATCGCCATGCCCAAGTTCAACCTCTACCAGTCGCTCCACACGACGGTGATCGCGCCCCAGGGCAAGCCCCTCGAGGTCCAGATCCGCACGTGGGAGATGCACAAGCGCGCCGAGTTCGGCATCGCCGCCCACTGGGGCTACAAGGAGAAGGCGTCGGCGGGCGACATCGCCTGGCTGAACAGGATCGTCGACTGGGAGCGGGAGACGTCCGACCCCGCCGAGTTCATGAAGAACCTGAAACTCGACCTGGAGCAGGACGAGGTCTTCGTCTTCACGCCCAAGGGCCGGGTCGTCACCCTGCCCAACGGGGCCACTTCCGTGGACTTCGCCTACGCCATCCACACCGAGGTCGGCCACCGCTGCATCGGCGCCAAGGTCAACGGCCGGCTCTCACCCCTCGACTCGTCGCTGCACTCGGGCGACACCGTCGAGATCTTCACGTCGAAGGTGGCCTCGGCGGGGCCCTCGCGGGACTGGTTGAAGCTCGCCGTCACGCCCAGGGCCCGCAACAAGATCCGCCAGTGGTTCTCCCGGGAGCGGCGCGAGGACGCCATCGACAACGGGCGCGAGGAGCTCACCAAGGCGCTGCGCAAGGAGGGCCTGCCGGTCCAGAAGGTGGCGGCGTCGCCGGCCCTGGTGTCCCTCGCCGCCACCATGAACTACCTCGACCTCGACGCCCTCCATGCCGCCATAGGTGACGGCCACGTGTCGGCCCGCTCGGTGGCCCAGCGCCTGGCCCGGGAGCTGCGCGGGGGCGACCATGAGGAGCAGCTGCCGGCCACCGTCCGCCAGCCGCGCCGGCCGGGCAAGGACCAGTCGGCCGGCGTCCACGTCGAGGGCCTCGACGACGTGATGGTGCGCCTGTCGCGGTGCTGCACCCCGGTGCCGGGCGACGAGATCCTCGGCTTCGTGACCCGCGGGCGGGGCGTGTCGGTGCACCGCACCGACTGCGCCAACGCCGTGTCCTTGGCCAGCGGCCAGGTCGACCGGGTGATCGACGTCGAGTGGGACCGCGAGCGCCGCGGCACCTTCGTCGCCTCCATCGAGATCAAGGCCCTCGACCGTTCCGGCCTGCTGGCCGATGTCGCCCGCTCCCTGTCGGAGCACCATGTGAGCATCGTGGCCAGCTCGTCCCAGACCGGCGCCGACCGGGTGAGCAGCATGCGCTTCGACTTCGAGCTGGCCGACCCCGCCCACCTCACCTCCCTCCTCTCCTCGGTCAAACGCATCGACCACGTGTACGAGGCCTACCGGGTCCTCCCCGGCAAGGGCAACTAGTTCGAGCTGGCCATTCCGCTTCTGGTCCCGGAAATCGACCGCTGGCGGTCGCTTTCCGATACCAGTACGAAGGACAGCCGCCGGCGCTCCGCCCGAACACGCGCGACGGCCTCCTGTGGCCGCCGCCAGATCTCGTCTTCGCTGATCCGCAGCACCGCCGTCCACCCTGCCGCCAGTAGCGCAGCGTCCCGCTGGCGGTCGTGCGCTCGATCCATCGGGCTGGTGTGATGGAGGTCACTGTCCACCTCCACGACGAGGCCGAGGGCGCGGTCCAGGAAGTCGACGCGGCCCACCCACTCGTGCCCGCCGATGTCGACCTGCCGTTCCAAAGGTGCTTCGCCGGCCTCATCGAGCAAGCGCGCGAATCGTGCTTCGAGCCCGCTCGCCGTCGGCACGTAGCCCTCGGGTCGGGCGGCGAGGATCGGCCTCAGTGCGGCCACGCCCTCCCGCCCGTGCGTCTCCGTCTCCCATAGCATCGTCCTCAGGCTGGTGAGCACCGACGGGCTCTTGGAGGACACCGTGTCCAGCACGCGTTCCAACCGTGCGGGGTGCAGGGTCGGGGCGATGTCGAGCAGGGTTCTGGCCAGCGTGGTGACCGGCAGTCCGCTCCAGTCTGTGACGTGGGTGGCAGGCAGGAGGCGGGGTCGGTGGACCGACGCCGAAGGCCCCTTCCGGTGAGACAGGGCGCGGTGGCGGCTCACCTCGATGCGTCCGGAGCCGAAGCTGAAGCCGGGCAGTCGCCAAAGCGCTGCTGCGGACCGGTGCGACACCACGCTGCCCGCTCCGGCATCGAGCACCGCGATCATCAGGCGTTGCCGGGTCGAGGGGGCCGAGCCGGTGAGGCGCAGGACCCGCTTGGTCGGAGCGTCCCAATCCGGGCCCGCCAGGCGGTTCCGCAGCGCCGGCGTCGTCGCCCCCAGTGCTCGAGCCTGTTCGCGGGACACCACGGCGTACTGCACCGCGGCCAGCGCCCGCAGGTCGTCGTCCAGTGGCATGGGCCACAGCCAACCAGCCGCGTGTGACAGTTGGCGTGGTCGCTACGCCACCCGCTCGTTCTGGTATCGGAAATCGACCGGTGGTGGTCGATTTCCGGTACCAGAAGCCGGCACGGGGTTCAGGCGGGCGCCCTGAGCGCCCGATCACGGTCGGTCCGGCAACCGGTTGGCGGGGGCCGGAAAACGGCCCGGAGGGGGGCGACGGGCCCTACTAGCCTCGGCGGTCGTGCCCACCTTCCAAGCCCCGAAGGGGACCTTCGACGTGCTGCCGCCGGCCTCGGCACGGTACGAGCGCCTGGTGAGCCGCTTCGCCGGGCTGGTCGGTCGGGCGGGCTACGGCCTGCTGGTGAGCCCCATGTTCGAGGACGTCGAGGTGTTCCGCCGCGTCGGGGAGAGCACCGACGTCGTCCGCAAGGAGATGTTCGACTTCGAGGACAAGGGCGGCCGCCACGTCGCCCTCCGGCCCGAGGGCACCGCATCGGTGGTGCGGGCCTACGTGGAGCACCGGCCCCAGGCCCCGTTCAAGGCCTGGTACGTGGCGCCCCACTTCCGTCACGAGCGGCCGCAGGCGGGCCGCTACCGCCAGCACCACCAGGTGGGCGTGGAGGCGCTCGGTTCGGCCGACGCCGACCTCGACGTCGAAGTGATCGCCCTGCCCGCACAGCTGTTCCGGGAACTGGGGCTACAGCGCATCCGCCTCCGCCTCACCTCGCTGGGTGACGACACCTGCCGTCCCGCCTACCGCGAGGAGCTGCTCGCCTACCTGCGTGAGCGCCAGGACCAGTTGTGCGACGAGCATCAGGGCCGCATCGAGGACAATCCGTTGCGGGTCCTCGACTGCAAGCGTGAGGCCTGCCGTACGGCCACCAAGGACTCGCCCCGCATGCTCGACCGGTTGTGCGACGAGTGCGCCGCCCACTTCGACCGTGTGAAGGCCGGCCTCGACGCCCTCGGCGTCACCTACGACATCGACCCGACACTCGTGCGGGGGCTCGACTACTACACCCGCACAACCTTCGAGTTCGAGGCCCAGGCGCTGGATTCGTCGCAAAACGGCGCCGGCGGCGGCGGCCGGTACGACAGGCTGGCCGAGGCGATGGGCGGCCCGCCCACCCCGGGCATCGGCTTCGGTCTCGGCATCGAGCGCATCCTCCTGGCGTGCGACGCCGAGGGCGTGTTCGGTGTCCCCGAGACGACGCTCGACGTCTTCGTGATCGACACAACCGGGGGCGAGACGGCGCGGGATCTCACCGCTGCGCTCCGGGCCGCCGGCCTGCGGGCCGACCGGGCCTGGGACAACCGTTCGTGGAAGGCGCAGATGAAGGCTGCGATGCACTCGACGGCGGCGCTGGCCGTGGTCGTCGAGCCTGAGCGGATCACCATCCGCACGTTGCGGGAGAAGGGCGAGGCCGAGACGGTGGACGGGGAGAACGTGGTGGACCAAGTGCGCAAGAGGCTGGCCTGACGATGCTGCGATCTGACTACTGCGGCACCCTGACCGAGGGCGACGAAGGTCGGCTGGTCTCGGTGTGCGGCTGGGTGGCCAGCCGGCGTGAGCACGGTCAGCACCTGGCCTTCGTCGACCTGCGCGACCACACCGGCATCATCCAGTGCGTGGTCGACGGCGCCCAGGACCTGCGCCCGGAGTACGTGCTGCGCATAACGGGGCCGGTGCGCCGGCGCAAGGCGGGCACTGCCAACTCCGCCCTGGCGACCGGCGACGTGGAGCTGGGCGACTGCGAGGTCGAGGTGCTGTCTGTGGCCGAGCCGCCGCCGTTCCCCATCGGGGACCGAGTCGAAGCCGACGAGACCGTCCGCCTGCGCCACCGCTACCTCGATCTGCGGCGCGACCGCATGCAGCGCAACCTACGCCTGCGGGCCCGGGTCAACAGCGCCCTGCGGCGGTCGATGGAGGCCCAGGGCTTCGTCGAGATCGAGACCCCGATGCTCATAGCGTCGACCCCCGAGGGGGCGCGTGACTTCGTGGTTCCCTCGCGCCTGCACCCCGGCTCCTTCTACGCCCTGCCCCAGAGCCCCCAGCTGTTCAAGCAGTTGTGCATGGTGGGCGGTTTCGACCGCTACTACCAGGTGGCCCGCTGCCTGAGGGACGAGGACTTGCGCGCCGACCGCCAGTTCGAGTTCCTCCAGCTCGACGTGGAGGCCTCGTTCGTCGATCAGGAGGACGTGCTCGGGTTCATCACCGTCGCCGTGGCGGCCGCCACCGAGGAGGCCACCGGCACCGCCCCGGCGCCGTTCGGCCGCATGACGTGGGCCGAGGCGTCCGAGCGCTACGGCACCGACAAGCCCGACGTGCGCTTCGGGATGGAGCTGGTCGACCTCACGCCCGTTTTCTCCGAGACGGGGTTCAACGCCTTCAAGGCGCCGGCGGTGAAGGGGATCCGGGTGCCCGGCGGGGGCGACACGACCCGCAACCGACTCGACGCCCTCACCGACAAGGCCAAGCAGTTCGGCGCCAAGGGCCTGGTGTGGATGAGGGTGGGGCCGGACCGGGTGCTGGACTCCCCGGTGGCCAGGTTCGTCTCGGCAGACGAGCAGGCCTCACTTGCCGCCACCCTCGCCGCCGACCCGGGGGACCTGTTGTTGATCGTCGCCGACGAGCGGCCCAAGGTGAACCACGTACTCGGCCTCCTGCGCCTCGAGCTCGGCCGCCCGCCGGTCAACGATGGCGGCTTCAACTTTCTGTGGGTCACCGAGTTCCCGCTCTTCGAGGGACTGGGCGACGACGGCCGGCCCATCCCGGCCCACCACCCGTTCACCATGCCCCACCCCGACGACGTCCACCTGCTGGAGAGCGACCCGCTGGCCGTGCGGTCGCAGGCCTACGACCTCGTGCTCAACGGCTGGGAGCTCGGCTCGGGCAGCGTGCGGATCCACCGGCGCGATGTGCAGGAGCGGGTGCTCGGCCTGCTCGGCATCGGCCCCGAGGAGGCGCAGGCCCGCTTCGGCTTCCTGCTCGACGCCTTCCGCTACGGCGCCCCGCCCCACGCCGGCTTCGCCTTCGGCATCGACCGGCTGGTGGCGCTGCTGGCCGGCGAGGAGAACATCCGTGAGGTCATCGCCTTCCCGAAGACCCAGTCGGGCGCCGATCCCCTCACCCGCGCCCCTCAGCCCCTCGACCCCCTCCAGCTGGCGGAGCTGGGCATCCGGGTGCTCCCGCCGAAGGCGTAGCCGCAGCGGCTAGGGCGCATCCGGAACGGGCTCGTCCCAGCCGAGGGCGCCCTCCCGGAAGGGGAGGTCGTTGGCGGGGTCGAAGAACCCCACCGAGCCCTCCGGGTGCACCGTGTAGACGGTTCCGAAGACTTCCGAGCTGTACTGGGTCACCAACGTCGTCTGGTGTTTGTCGTAAACGAAGTCGAGGTTCACCGTGCGCACGTTGCACAGCTCGCCGGCGTCGTTGAGGACGTCGACGTCGGAGGCCAGCGCCAGCTCGATGGCCCGCCGGCCGGCCAGTTTGAGGGTCCTGGCCCGCACGGCGAGCACGACCTCCTCGAAGAACCGGTCCTCGTCGCCGACTGTCCAGGTACGCCAGAGCCGGGCCCCGAAGAACCGGTCGACGTAGCCCTCCACGTACCGAATCTCCGGCAGCTTCTTGTCGAGCAGCCACTCTCCTGGCACCGGCTCCGGGCGCTCCAGCCGAGCCGGCAAGAAGTAGTCGATCCACCGGTCCTCGACCGGGAACAGGTGGGTGAACACCAGAGGGTCGGCGTCGAAGTCGGCCAGCGAGTCTCGTCCGGTGTCGAAGACATGGTCGGTCCCGAGGGCGTGGACCGTCACCGGGTGGTCCCCGTAGAAGGTCCCGAAACCGTCGTTGCGAAGTTGCTCCGTCCATGCGATCCGTCGCGCTTCGTCCGGTCCCGGCGGAGTCCGCCGTCTCTGCCGCCTCTTGCGCCTTCCGGGCCTCCTCGGCGACCCTCTCGGCCTCCGCCCGAGCCGACTCCGTCGCTGCCCTCAGTGCCTCGCGCCGCGCTGCCTCTTCGGCCTTCGACGTCTTGCTCTTCGGCGGCGGCATGGCGTCCTTAAGAGGCCTGGCCGGCCTTTGCCAGCCTGCTTTCCCTGCGCATCCAGCACCTTCTGTGCCGCGTCCTTCGCGGCCCGGGTTGTTTCGGGGTCGGCGACGACCGAGCGCGCCCGTTCGAGCTGCGCCGCGGCATACGTGAGCCTGAGCCGGCGTGAGCCGTGGGCCGCGCCGGCGAGCGGCGGCGGCCGCTCGTCGAAGTGGAGCCGCGGCTCGTCGCTCAGCTGGCGGGCCCGCCGGCGGACCTCCTCCGACTGGGTCTCCGCCCAGACCCGCGCCCGGGCCGCATGCCCGACCGCTTCCACCCCCCCGGCCCACCGCGCCGGCGCCCCACTCGGCCTGCACCTGGAGCCGCCGGAGGTCGGCGGCGGCCTCCGCCAGCACCCGCGCCAGGTAAAGCATCTCCTCGGGCCTGCCGCCGACGTAGACCGCTTGCATCCCCTCAATGTATTCCATACAGACCGACGCCGCAATAACAGTTGCAGCCGTAGCCTCGCCCCGGTGCCCGCCCCCGGAGACGACCTGTTCACCGCCGCCCTCGAGGAGCGGCTCGCCCGCCAGGCGCCGCTGGCGGCACGGATGCGGCCGGCGTCGCTCGACGAGGTGGTCGGCCAGGACCACCTTCTCGGGCCTCGGGGTGCCCTGCGGGCCCTGGTGGACGCCCGCAAGCTCACCTCGGTCATCCTGTGGGGACCGGCGGGCACCGGCAAAACGACCATCGCCCGGTTGCTGGCCGACGCCGTCGGGGCCGCTTTCGAGTCGCTCAGCGCGGTCAGTGCAGGCGTGAAGGACGTGCGGGAGGCTGCCGGGCAGGCGAGACGGCGACTGGCCGAGAACGGCGTCTCGACGGTCCTGCTGCTCGACGAGGTCCACCGGTTCTCCAAGTCGCAGCAGGACGCGCTGCTACCGAGCGTCGAGGACGGCACCCTCACGCTGGTGGGCGCCACTACCGAGAACCCGTTCTTCGAGGTGAACGGCCCGCTGCTCAGCCGCTCCACCCTGTTCCGCCTGGAGCCCCTCGACCGCCGTGCGCTGCGCACCTTGTTGGACCGGGGCCTGGCGGCCGAGGGCGGTACCATCGCCGAGGATGCCGCCGAGGCCATCGTCGACTCCGTCGACGGTGACGGCCGCGCCCTGCTCACCACCTTGGAGGTGGCGCTCGCCATCGCCGGGGAGAGCCTGTGCGTCACCCTCGACGACGTCGAGCGGGCCCGGACCACCCGGGCCCTGACCTGGGGCCGCGACGACCACTACGACGTCATCAGTGCCTTCATCAAGTCCATCCGTGGCTCCGATCCCGACGCCGGCCTGCACTGGCTGGCCCGCATGATCGTGGCCGGGGAGGACCCCCGCTACATCGCCAGGCGCCTGGTGGTCCTGGCCAGCGAGGACGTCGGCATGGCCGACCCGACCGCCCTGCTGGTCGCCACCGCCGCTGCCCACGCCGTCGAGTACGTCGGTCTGCCCGAGGCCCAGCTCAACCTGGCCCAGGCCGTCGTGCACCTGGCCACCGCTCCGAAGTCCAACCGCACCGCCCTCGGGATCTGGAAGGCCATCGACGACGTGCGCTCCCGCCCGGCCGGCCCGGTGCCGCCCCACCTGCGCGACAGCCACTACCGCAGCGCCGAGCGGATCGGCCACGGCGTCGGCTACCGCTACCCCCACGACGACCCCCGGGGCTGGGTCGAGCAGGACTACTTACCCGAGCACCTGGCCGGGACCCGCTACTACCAGCCCTCCGAGCACGGCCGTGAGGCCGAGGTCGGCGAACGGTCGCAGCGCGGCCCCAAAACCCTGGAGGGATCGTGATCGCCCACAGGATGCGCGACCGTGCCTTTCGCCAGAGCATGGACGACCGATTGTGGGACCCGAATGTCCGCCCGCTGAACGAGCTGGTCGACCGCCGGCGCAACCTCGAGGACGTGGGCATGGCCGATCCTCGGAGCCTGCCCATCGCCGATGCGGCGGCCAGGGCGGTGGAGTTCGTCCGTCTGCCCGAAGCGCAGCTCAACCCGGCCCATGCGGTCGTGTGCCTGGCCACCGCCCCAAATCGAACCGGGTGACGGCCGCCCTGGGCGCCCCCCAGGCGGATGTCCGGGACCGCCCGTCCGGGTCGGTGCCCGCCCATCTGCGTGACTCCCACTGCAAGAGTGCCGGGTCCATCGGCCACGGGGTCGGCTACGACTATCCTCACGACGATCCGCGAGGTCGGGCTCCCCAGGAGCACCAACCCCCGAAGACCGCAGGTCGCGTGTACTACCAGCCGTCCACCCACGGCGAGGAACCAAGGATCGAGGAGCGCATGCGGGCGATGCGGACGGAAGGGGGCGGCGAATGACCACCGGCGAGGTCGCCGCCCTCATCGCCGCCCTGTCGGCGCTCGTGCTCGCCGTCGGCTTCCTGTTCGCCCTCTCGTCGCTCAGCCGCACGCTGCGGTCGGTGCGGGGGGCGGTGGAGGAGCTTCGCCGGGAGACGGTGCCGCTGCTCGGGAACCTGCGCGCTGCGGTCGACCAGGCCAACGCCGAGCTCGTGCGGGTCGACGGGGTGATCGAGCGGGCCGAGAGCATCGGCTCCACCGTCGACTCGGCGTCGAGGCTCGCCTACCTGGCCTTCGGCAACCCGGTCATCAAGGCCATGGCCATCGCCGCCGGCACGGGCCGGGCGGCCCGCCGACTGCGCCGCCGGAACGACTGACGAGCCATGCTGAAGCGCCTCTTCTGGCTCGTGGCGGGCGCCGGCTTCGGGTTCGGCATGAGCTTCTGGATCACCCGGGCGGTGCGGGGGAAGGTGGCGAGGTTCTCGCCCGAGAACATCTCGGCCGAGCTGGCCAAGGCGATGCGCGACCTGGGCAAGGAAGTGCGGGCGGCCATCTCAGAGGGCGTGGAGGGTCTGCGGGACCGGGAGGCCGAGCTGCGTGAAGCGGTGGAATCCAGCCGCCGTAGCTGACCGGCCACTTGTAGGCTCGTCCTCCGACATGGACGCCGAATCGCTCCGCACGGTCTTCACGGGCTACTTCGTCGAGCGCGGCCACACGCTGGTGCCGTCGGCCGGGCTGGTGCCGCACCATCCCCGTGCCCCCCTGTTCACCAACGCCGGCATGAACCAGTTCCTCCCCGTCTTCCTGGGTGAGGAGCCGACGCCCTTTCCCCGGGCCACATCCGTCCAGAAGTGCGTTCGCATCATGGGCAAGCACGACGACATCGAGAACATCGGGATCAGCACCCGCCACGTCACGTTCTTCGAGATGCTGGGCAACTTCAGCTTCGGCGACTACTTCAAGTCCGAGGCCATCCCCTTCGCCTGGGAGCTGGTCACCAAGGGGCTCGGGCTGGGCCCGGAACGGTTGTGGGTCACCGTCCACGTCGACGACGACGAGGCGGCCGACATCTGGCGCGACACCGTCGGCCTGCCGGCCGAGCGCATCCAGCGCCTGGGCGCCGACAACTTCTGGGAGATGGGCGAGACGGGACCGTGCGGGCCGTGCTCGGAGATCTTCTACGACAAGGGCGAGGCGTACGGGCCCCCGGGTGGCCCCGCCCACGGCGGGGAGGAGCGCTTCGTCGAGTTCTGGAACCTGGTGTTCATGCAGTACGACCGCCAGCCGGACGGCACCCTGCTCGACCTTCCCCGCCGCAACATCGACACCGGGCTCGGCTTCGAGCGCACCCTGTGCATCCTCCAGGGTGTCGACTCGGTGTTCGACACCGACGTGCTCAAGCCGCTGGTGCAGGCGGCCGCCCGCGTCACCGGTCGCACCTACGGCGAGGACGAGCGCACCGACATCTCCCTGCGCATCCTGGCCGACCACTCGCGCACCATGAGCTTCCTGGTGGGTGACGGCGTGCAGCCCTCCAACGAAGGCCGTGGCTACGTGCTGCGCCGCATCATCCGCCGGGCCGTGCGCCAGGCGTTCCAGCTGGGCGTGGAGCAGCTGGTCACGCCGGCCATGGTGGAGGCCACCGTCGCCGTCATGGGTGGGGCCTACCCCGAACTGGCCCGCAACGCGGCCGCCGTCTCCGACATCGTCGGTCGGGAGGAGGTCCGCTTTCGGGAGACGCTCAAGCGCGGCATGGCCGCCCTCGACGCCGCCCTGGACGGGTCCACCGAGGTGCCCGGCGCGGTGGCGTTCCAGCTCCACGACACCTTCGGCTTCCCCATCGAGCTCATCCGTGAGATCGCCGCCGAGCGGGGTGCCACCGTCGACGAGACCGGCTTCCAGGCGGCCATGGACAGCCAGCGCCGCCGGGCCCGGGCCAGCCGCGGCGCGACAGCGGTGTCCGACGGCGCCGGCGCCGCCTACCGCGACGTTCTCGACCGCTTCGGCACCACCGAGTTCGTCGGCTACGCCACCTCGGAGAGCGCGGGCAAGGTCGTGGCCGTGCTGCCCGTCGACGACGGCACGGTCGAGATATTCCTCGACCGCACGCCCTTCTACGCCGAAAGCGGCGGCCAGGTGGGTGACCAGGGCACCATCGTCACCACCGGCGGCCAGGCCGTGGTGCTCGACACCACCGCGCCCCTGCCGGGCCTGCACCGCCACCTGGCCCGGGTCGTGGAGGGCACGGTCGAGGCGGGTCAGGAGGCAGCCGCCACCGTCGACCACAACCGCCGGGACGCCATCCGCCGCAACCACACCGGCACCCACCTCCTCCACTGGGGCCTGCGAGACGCGCTCGGCGTGCATGTGCAGCAGCAGGGGTCCCTCGTCGGCCCCGACTACCTGCGATTCGACTTCAGCAACCCCGGCCCGGTCGACGCGGCCAAGCTGGCCCAGGTCGAGGAGTTGGTCAACGAGCAGATCCTGGCCAACGACCCGGTGCGCACCTACGAGACGTCGAAGGCCAACGCCGAGAAGCTCGGCGCCATCGCCTTCTTCGGCGACAAGTACGGCGAGTACGTGCGGGTGGTGGAGGCCGGCACCCGGTCCATGGAGCTGTGTGGGGGTACGCACGTGGGCGCCCTGGGAATGATCGGTCCGGTGAAGGTCCTCTCGGAGAGCTCCATCGGTTCCAATCTGCGCCGAATCACCGCCGTCACCGGCGCCGGCACCCTCCAGCGCATCCGCGAGGACGAGCGCCTGCTGGCCCGCGCCGCCGAACTGCTGCGCTCCGAGCCGGGCGAGGTGCCCACCGCCCTGGAGCGGGTGCTCGAGCACCAAAAGGCGTTGGAGAACGAGCTCAAGGCGCTGCGGGGCCGGGCGGCGGCCGGCGACGCCGATGCGCTGGTGTCCACTGCGGTGGCGGGCGTGGTGGTGGCCCGCCGCGACGGTCTGTCCCCCGACCAGCTGCGGGAGCTGGCGCTGGCGGTACGCAGCGGGGCCGGCATCCGGGCGGTCGCCGTGGCGGGCACGCCCGACGGTGCCAAGGTCGCCCTCATCGTGGCGGTGGCGCCCGGCTCGGGCCTGGAGGCGCCCGCCCTCGTGGGCGAGGCGGCCAAGCTGGTCGGCGGTGGCGGCGGCGGCAAGGGCGACGTGGCCATGGCCGGGGGCCGTGACCCGTCCGGCATCGACAACGCCCTCGACGTCCTCCGTGCCCGCCTCGGCACGTGACGCGGCCGGGCAGAAGGTAGTGAGGGTGGTTGGGATCGACCTGGGGAGCCGTCGTATCGGTGTCGCTGTGAGCGACGCCACCGGCACGCTCGCCTCACCGCACACCACCGTCGACCGCAGCGGCGACGTGGCGGCCGACCACCTGCGCCTAGCCGCCATCGTGGCCGACGTCGGCGCCGGGCGGGTCGTGGTGGGCATGCCGCTCTCCCTCGACGGGAGGGCCGGTGCGGCCGCCCAGGCCGCCGCCGCCGAGGCGGACGCACTGGCGGCTGTGGTCGGCGTACCGGTGGAGACCTACGACGAGCGCCTCACCACAGTGTCGGCGCAGCGGGCGCTGCGGGCGGGGGGCACCGGGGCGCGCAAGCAGCGAGGTGTGATCGACAAGGCGGCCGCCGCCGTGCTGTTGCAGGCGTGGCTGGACGGGAGGAGCCGGTGAGCATCCAGTACGAGGCCATGCCCAACCGTCCGGGGCGGTGGGGGAAGCCCATCGCCATCGGCCTCGGCGTCCTGGTCCTGCTCCTCGTCGTCGTCGGCGGCCTCACCCTGCTGTACGTCCGGAGCCAGGTGAACCCCGGTGGCCCGGCCGGGCCCAAGGTTGCGGTGGACATCCCGCTTGGCTCGTCGACCCAGGGCATCGCCTCGCTGCTCGAGGACAAGGGCGTGGTGAAGAACGCCCGCAACTTCCGGCTCTACGTCCGGGTGAAGAGCGCCGGCCCGTTCCAGGCCGGCGCCTACGAGCTGCGCAGGAACGCGTCGTTCGACGACCTCATCAGCGCGCTGAAGAAGGGCCCGGAGCTCACCTTCGAGGACCTCACCGTCCCCGAGGGCCTCACCATCAAGCAGGTCGCCGACCTGGTGGGGAGGATGCCGGGCCGCTCAGCCGAGAAGTTCCTGGCCGCCACTACCGACGGCACGGTGAAGTCGAAGTACCAGCCCACCGGGAGCACGAACCTCGAGGGCCTGCTCTTCCCCGACACCTACAAGTTCGAGGCCAAGGACGACGAGCGCGCCATCCTGCAGCGCATGGTGTCGGCCTTCGAGGCCAACGCCGCCCGGGCCGGCATCGACGACGTGGGCCAGGGCGGGCTGGTCGACCCGTACAAGGCCATCGTGGTCGCCTCCCTGATCGAGCGGGAGGCGAGGGTGGACGACGACCGGGGCATGGTGTCGCGAGTGATCTACAACCGGCTCCAGAAGAAGATGCTCCTCCAGGTCGACGCCACCGTGATCTACGCCCTGGGGAAGACGGGGGAGAAGAACCTGCGGGTCCTCTTCGAGGACCTCGAGGTCGACTCGCCCTACAACACCTACAAGAACCCGGGCCTGCCGCCGGCACCAATCGCTTCTCCCGGCGCAGCATCCCTGCGTGCCGCGGTGGCGCCCACGGACGGACCGTGGCTGTACTACGTGGTGATCGACGCCGAGGGCCGCCACGCCTTCGCCACCACCCTCGCCGAGCACAACAGGAACATTGCCGCCGCATCGGCGGCGGGCGTCCGCTGACCCCGAGGCGGGCCGCCGGGCCGGCCTGGCCCACCGCCGGCACGCGCCTGGCCGGCGTCATCGGCCACCCGATCGGCCACTCGCTGTCCCCGGTGCTCCACAACGCCGCCTTCGAGGCGGCCGGGCTGGACTGGGTCTACCTGGCCTTCGAGGTGCCGGCCGGCTCGGCCGGCGCCGCGCTGGAAGGCATGCGCGCCCTCGGCATCGCAGGCCTGTCCGTCACCACGCCCCACAAGGACGACGTGGCCCGCCTGGTGGACCGGCGTTCGCCGACGGCCGAGCGGCTGGGCGCGGTGAACACGGTGGTCAACCTCGGCCGCGAACTGGTGGGGGAGAGCACGGACGGGCAGGGCTTCGTGGATGCAGTCCGCCTCGACCACGGCTTCGACCCGGCCGGCCGGCGCTGCGTCGTGCGGGGCTCGGGCGGCGCCGCCCGGGCGATCGTCCTGGCCCTGGCGGGCGCCGGCGCGGCCGACATCGTGGTGGTGCCCGGGCGCGATGGGGAGAAGGCGAAGGTGGCGGCGGCGCTGGCGGGCGCGGCCGGGCGGGTCGGCACCCCAGCCGAGGCGGCGGCCGCCGATCTGGTGGTGAACGCCACGACCCTGGGCATGGCCGCCGGCCTTGACGACCTCCCGCTCGACCCGTCGCTGCTCGGCCCGGGACAGCTGGTGGTCGACATCGTCTACCCGACGACCCCCTTCGTGAAGGCGGCGCTGGCCCGGGGCGCCGCCGCCTCCTCGGGCCTCGGGATGCTCCTGCACCAGGCGGCCGGCGCCTTCCGCCTCTGGACGGGCCAGGAACCGCCGTTGGCGGCCATGTCGGCTGCCGCCCTCGCCGCCCTGAGCCGCGGGCAGTAGCACCGCCCCGCGGCCCGCCGGCGTCGTCGTCGCACCCCGGCGCCATAGTGACGGCTTCCTTGCGTGCTTCTCGTTTCACAGAACGGGGGAGGGTTGGCCCGAGACGGCCACTGAAGTCGGCCGCATCGCATGCCGATACAGAGTCGTTCAACCAAATGAGTCGGAGGTCGAGGTGTCGCTGCAGGGAACGCTGGAGACCATTCCGCTCCCGGATGTGCTGGCGCTTCTTGCTGCCACGAGGAAGACCGGTGAGCTGTGCATCTCGGGAGCCAGGGGTGACGGCCGACTGTGGCTGGACGCCGGCAAGGTGGTGGGCGCCGACGTTCCACGCGCCGCCACGCCCGTCGACGCCCTGTTCGAGCTGCTGCGCCTGACCGCAGGGTCGTTCACCTTCGGCGCCGGCGCGCCGCCGGCCGGGCCCGGCGCCGCGTTCGCCGTCGACGCCCTCCTGGCCGAGGCGCAGGAGCGCCTGAGCGCATGGCAGGCGATCGAGACGGTCGTCCCGTCGATGGAGTGCACGCTCCGCCTCATCCCCGAGCTGGGCCCGGACAGTGTGACCGTATCCCGCCAGCAGTGGAAGGAGCTGGTCGCCGTGGCGGCCGGCGGCGACATCAACGGCGCCATGAAGAACCTCTCCATCGGCGAGTTCGACGCCTGCCGCACCGTGAAGAACCTGGTCGACGCCGGCCTCGTCCAGGTGGGAAAGGCGCCGGCGCAGCCAGCGCCCGCCCCTGAGGCCTCCCGCCCGGCATCACCCGCCCCGACGCCTGCTGCGCCCGTCAAGGCGCACGAGCCCGCCGAGTCCCCCGAACCGGCCCCGCCGCGACGGCCGGCGCTGACCACCGGGCCCGTGCCCGACTCGCCGACCACTTCGCCCCGGCCGGCGCCGCGCCCCGCGCCGGTGCCCGGCCGTGCACCTGTCGCCGTCTCCGCTGCGCCCGCTCATGCCAGTGCCGCTCCTGCCCTCGTCGCCAACGGCGGCAGGAGTGCCGCACTTCGTCAAGAGCCCGAATCCGCAGCCAAGGGTGAGGCCGCAGAGGCACTGGTCCAGCATCTGACTACCCTGGGAAAGGCACACGCCAAGGCCGCACCTGATCGTGCCGGCTCCGCCTCCGCCAAGGGCGCAGCCGGTGACCAGCCGCCGGCCTCGAAGGCAGACCACGAGGTCGAGGGGAGTGTCGAGGGCAACGGCGACGAACCTATCAACCGGGGCATGCTCCTCAAGTTCCTTTCGTCGGTCCGTCCGTAGGGCGCCAGAGGCCGGTTCCGTCCCTTGTCGCGTCGCGATTTCACCGGTGACGGCGCCTCGATGACCATGGAACGAACCATGGGGAGGTCCGACGGCAACAGGCTTGGCGCCCTCCTCGTCCAAGCCGACCTGCTCACCCAGGCCCAGCTCGACCGGGCGCTGGCGGAGCAGGCCCAGACGCAGCGGTCTCTCGGCCGCATCCTGATCGACGACGGACTCGTCACCGAGGGCGACCTGGTGGCGATGCTGTCGCGCCAGATCGGCCTCGAGTTCGTCGACCTGGCCGACTTGACCATCGATCCGAGTGCGGCCGGACTGATCAGCGCGTCGCTGGCCAAGCGCTACCAGGCCCTCCCCCTCGGCTGGGACGAGGACCGCCTGGTGGTGGCCATGGCCGACCCGTCGAACGTGTTCGCCATCGACGACATCCGCACCATCACCAAGCGGGAGCTGAAGGTGGTGGTGGGCACCAGCGCGGCGATCCTCGACGCCATCGAAAAGTACCACCGCATGGACGGCGAGGCCGAGAACATCTCGGCCCAGGCGGTCAGCGAGACGGTGGCCGAGGAGGACCTCGCCAACATCAGGGAGGTCACCGAGGACGCACCAATCGTGAAGCTGGTGAACATGCTCATCAGCCAGGCGGTGGCCGACCGGGCGTCCGACATCCACATCGAGCCCGGTGAGCGCGACCTGCGGATCCGCTACCGCATCGACGGCGTGCTCCACGAGGTGATGCGCCCCCCGAAGAGCATCCAGTCGGGGATCATCTCCCGGCTCAAGATCATGGCGGAGATCAACATCGCCGAGCGCCGCATCCCCCAGGACGGCCGGGTGAACGTGAAGCTGGCCGGCAAGCCGGTGGACCTGCGCGTCGCCACCCTTCCCACCGTCTACGGCGAGAAGATCGTGATGCGCATCCTCGACAAGTCGACGGCCCTGCTCAAGCTGAGCGACCTCGGCTTCCTGCCGGACTCCATGGAGGCCTACGAGCGCTCCTACAAGAAGCCCTACGGCACGATCCTGGTGACCGGGCCCACCGGATCGGGCAAGTCGACCACCCTCTACGCCACCTTGAACATCCTCAACGAGGACACCAAGAACATCATCACGGTGGAGGACCCGGTGGAGTACCGCCTGGCCGGGATCAACCAGGTCCAGACGAACAACAAGGCGGGCATGACCTTCGCCGCCGCCCTCCGCTCGATCCTGCGGTCCGACCCCGACATCGTGCTGGTGGGCGAGATCCGCGACAAAGAGACGGCCACGATCGCCATCGAAGCCGCCCTCACCGGCCACCTCGTGCTGTCCACGCTGCACACCAACGACGCCGCCACCACGCCCACCCGGCTGATCGAGATGGGCGTGGAGCCGTTCCTCGTGGCCAGCGCCCTCGACTGCATCGTGGCCCAGCGCCTCGCCCGCCGGCTGTGCGACAAGTGCTCCGAGGGCTACGTGGCAACGACCGACGAGCTTGCCCACCTGGGCTGGGACGTCGAGTCGAACGAGGAGACGGTGGAGCTGTTCCGCCCCGTGGGTTGCACCTACTGCGGCAAGACTGGGTACCGGGGCCGTTTCGCCATCCACGAGGTGCTCACCGTGACCGAGGAGATCGAGCGCCTCATCGTGGACCGGGAGCACTCCGAGGACATCAAGAAGATGGCAGTGGCCCAGGGCATGCTCACCCTTCGCCAGGCCGGCCTCGTGCACGTCACCAAGGGCACCACGTCGATCGAGGAGATACTCAGGGTCGTTGCCTGAAACGCCGATACGGAGTCATGCAGGCTGCATCGCGACGTCTCGGTGAGTTCCTGGTCGACCGGAAGGTGCTCTCGAGAGATGCCCTCGAGAGCCTCCTGATCCGGGAGGCGAACGACGGCGTGTCGTTGTCGAAGATGCTCCTCGCCGAGGGGGTGGTCGCTGAGAAGGACCTGGTGGCGGCTGTCGCCTCACAGGTAGGCATCGCCTTCATCGACTTCGATCACATCGCCGTCAACCCGGCGCTCGACCGCCTCGTCCCCGTCGAACTGGCCCGCCGGCACCTCGCCATCGCCGTCGACTTCGAGGGCAGCGAGCTGGTGGTGGCCATGGTGGACCCGAGCGACCAGGACGCCGTCGGGGAGATCGAGACGGCCACCGCCTGGACCGTGCGCCCGGCCATCGCCGTGCGCAGCGAGCTGCTCCGCATCGTGTCGTCGATGTACGGGAGCGCCGAGGACGGCTCCAGCAATTCGCCGACCGACGAGCAGGTCCCCATCGAGGCCGGGGCGGAGATGACCGACCTCGGCCTCCCGGAGGCGGAGCTGCACGTGAACGACCTGCTCGAGCGGGTCGTCGACCTCGGCGGTTCCGACCTCCACCTCACCTCCGGCATCCCTCCCGCCGTGCGCGTCCACGGAGACATCACCTCGCTCACCGAGTTCCCGTCGATGACGGCGTCGGAGATCCGTCGGATGATCTACGCCATCCTCACCCAGAAGCAGCGGGAGCGCTTCGAGAACGACCTCGAGCTCGACACGTCGCACTCGGTCCCCAACCTGGGCCGCTTCCGTGTGAACGTGTTCCTCCAGCGCGACGCCGTGGGCGCCGTCATGCGTGTGATCCCGTTCAACGTGGTGCCGTTCGACAAGCTCGGCCTGCCGCAATCGGTGCTGCAGTTCGCCCATCTGCCCCGTGGCCTCGTGCTCGTGACCGGGCCGACTGGATCGGGTAAGTCGACGAGCCTCGCCTCCATGGTCGACATCATCAACGCCTCCAAGCCCGTCCACATCATGACGGTCGAGGACCCCATCGAGTTCCTCCACCAGCACAAGATGGCGGTGGTGAACCAGCGTGAGGTCGGCGAGGACACCTACTCCTTCGCAAACGCCCTGAAGCACGTCCTGCGCCAGGACCCCGATGTGATCCTGGTCGGTGAGATGCGCGACCTCGAGACGATCCACACCGCCCTGACGGCGGCGGAGACCGGCCACCTCGTCTTCGCCACCCTGCACACGCAGGACGCGCCGCAGTCGATCGACCGCATCATCGACGTCTTCCCGCCCCACCAGCAGCAGCAGGTGCGTACCCAGCTGGCCTCCGCCCTCCAGGGCATCGTCACCCAGCAGCTGCTCCCCACCAGCGACGGGCGGGGACGTGCGGTGGCGGCCGAGGTGCTCGTGGCCACGCCGGCGGTGCGCAACCTCATCCGTGAGGGCAAGACCCACCAGATCTACTCGGCCATGCAGGCCGGCGGGAAGTTCGGGATGCAGACGATGGACATGTCGCTGGCCGGACTGGTGAAGAAGGGCGCCATCACCATGGAGATCGCCCTCGAGCGGTGCGCCAACGAACCGGACTTCCGTCGCATGTGCGGCGGCGGGTCATAAGCCGGAAAGGGAACGGGAACGATGTCCGACACCTACACCTACAAGGTCCGGGACAAGCAGGGCAAGGTCCTGCAGGGCTCGCTGGACGCCGACAGCACCACGCTGGTCGCCAACAAGCTGCGCCAGATGGGCTACGTGCCGCTCGCCATCGACAAGAAGTCGGCCGGCATGAAGACCGAGATCAAGCTCCCCGGAGCCGGCAAGCCCAAGATCAAGGACATTGCCGTCTTCAGCCGCCAGTTCGCGGTGATGATCGACTCCGGCCTGTCCCTCCTGCGCGCGCTGTACATCCTGGAGGACCAGACCGAGAACAAGGTCCTGGCCGGGATTATCGCCGAGGTGCGCCAGGACATTGAGAAGGGCACCTCCCTCTCCCAGGCCCTGGGACGGCACCCCAAGACGTTCAACCGCCTCTACGTCTCCATGGTCCGTTCCGGGGAAACGGGCGGCAACCTCGACTCCGTGCTGGTCCAGCTGGCCGACGTCATCGAGAAGCAGGTCGAGCTGCGCCAGAAGATCAAGTCGGCCATGACCTACCCGGTCGCCGTCCTGTGCCTGGTGGTCCTCATCCTGGTCGCCATGCTCATCTTCATCGTGCCCACCTTCAAGGGCCTGTACGACGACCTCGGCGGCACCCTGCCGCTGCCCACGCGGGTCCTCCTGGTGGTGTCATCGCTCATGGTGAAGGGCCTGCCCGTGGTGATCCTCGGCACCGTCGGGTTCATGTGGGGCTTCAAGCGCTGGATCCAGAGCGACAAGGGCCGTGGCCACTGGGACACGTTCAAGCTGAAGGTGCCGGTGTTCGGCAAGCTCGTCCGCCTGATCGCCCTTACCCGGTTCTCCAAGACCCTGGCCTCACTGCTCCGCAGCGGCGTGCCCATCCTGGAGTCGCTGGAGATCACGTCGGACACCGTGGGCAACACGGTGGTGGCCAAGGCGGTGAAGGACGTCCAGGACGGCGTGAAGCAGGGCGAGCCCATCGCCAAACGGCTGGAGAACCACCCGGTCTTCCCCCCCATGGTGGTGCAGATGCTGGCTGTGGGCGAGGAGACCGGCGCCGTCGACACCATGCTCGAGAAGGTGGGTGACTTCTACGAGCGGGAGGTGGAGGCGACGGTGGACGCCCTCACGTCGCTCCTCGAGCCCTTGCTTATCTGCGTCCTCGGCGGCACCGTCGGCGCCATGGTGGTCTCCCTCTACATGCCGATGTTCAACATCATCAAGCTCATCAAGTAGTACCTCGCAGGTCCGGGAGGGACGTCACGCTGTCGTGGCGTCCCTCCTCGCGCGTCCGGGTGCCGGTAGAGGTTTCCTGCTGCAGTTCCCTAAATCGGCCTCAAGGAATGGTCGGCAAGAGGCGATAGTCATGGTGCGAGCTACTCCTGAGAAAGGCAAACCCGCCGAGAGGCGGGGGCGCAAAGCCACGGAACCGACCCTCACAACGGCGTGAGGAAGGAAAGCCGAGCTGCCTGGATGGTCGCCACCGGTGGTTGCCGGAGGCGGGCCGAGAGGGTGGGACCGGCCCGCACATCCATTGACATCCACTTGAACCAAGGAGATTCCCAGAATGCTCGACATGCTCCGCAAGCGCCAGGAGGACGAAGAGGGCTTCACCCTCATCGAGCTCATGGTCGTCGTCCTCATCATCGCCATCCTGCTGGCGATCGCCATCCCGACCTTCCTCGGCGCCCGTGAGCGTGCCCAGGACCGGGCCGCCCAGTCCAACCTCCGCAACGCCCTCACGGCTGAGAAGGTCTTCTACACCGACGCCCAGGCATACACCACCGACAGCGGCGCCGGCGCCATCAAGGGCATCGAGCCCTCGCTGACCTTCGCCGCCGCCGCCGCCCCCGCCACCGTCGGCACCATCTACATCGACGTCGTTGCCAACGGCACCACGGCCGATGCCATCGTGACCCTCGGTGCCAAGAGCGCCTCCGGCAAGTGCTACTACCTCAAGGACGTCGCCACGGTCGGTACCACCGCCACTATCGCCGGCACCTTCTACGGCGGCGGCACCACCACGTGCGCCGCAGTCGCTCCGGCTCAGGCCACGGGTGCCAAGTGGTAGTCGGTTGAACCTCAGCGTCTGACGTAGGAAACGGGAGCGGCCTCGGCCGCTCCCGTTTCGCGGCCGGGTCGTGCCACCTGTTCGGACTGCGGCCCGCGATCCCCGACGAACGCTCAACCCAAGTTCCTTTGTACCGAGAACGTCAGAGCAACTGCGTGTTGGTCGTCCTCGTCCCGCACTAACTGAGGAATTCCAGAGGTCTGATCCAGCTCGACGGGATTGCTATCCATCGATATCCATTGAACCAAGGAGAACTTCCGAATGCTCGACATGCTGCGAAAGCGCCAGGAGAACGAAGAGGGCTTCACCCTCATCGAGCTCATGGTCGTCGTCCTCATCATCGCCATCCTTCTGGCCATCGCCATCCCGACCTTCCTCGGCGCCCGTGAGCGTGCCCAGGACCGGGCCGCCCAGTCCAACCTCCGCAACGCCCTCACGGCTGAGAAGATCTTCTACACCGACGCCCAGGCCTATACCACCGACAGCGGCGCCGGCGCCATCAAGGGCATCGAGCCTGCGCTGACCTTCGCCGCCGCCGCCGCTCCCGCCACCGTCGGCACCATCTACATCGACGTCGTTGCCAACGGCACCACGGCCGATGCCATCGTGACCCTCGGTGCCCAGAGCGCCTCCGGCAAGTGCTACTACCTCAAGGACGTCGCCACGGTCGGTACCACCGCCACCGCCGCCGGCACCTTCTACGGCGGCGGCACCACCACGTGCGCCGCAGTCGCTCCGGCTCAGGCCACAGGTGCCAAGTGGTAGTCGGTTGAACCTCAGCGTCTGACGTAGGAAACGGGAGCGGCCTCGGCCGCTCCTGTTGCGCGATACGCCTGCAGCCCGTCCCCCTCAACCGGACCGTTCGGCGACGAGCGCGGCAACGACCTCGGGGCTCAGCACCTGCTCGGCGCGGGCAATGAGCGGTCTGGCGGTCGCTTCGTCGCCGTGACGGACGGCGATGGCGGCGAGGGCTGTGAGGGCCCGAGCCGACCACGGGTTCCGTTCCAGCGCCTGCTCGAACGCCCGTCTCGCCCCGTCTTCCCGGCCGAGCACCAGCTCCACGTCACCGAGGTTGTTCCAGTTCGTTGCAATCGCCGGGTCGCGATCCACCGCCTCGGCTAGCCGGGAGAGGGACTGGCGCTGCAGCTCCTGGCGGTGAGCGGCATTGGCCTCCATGCTTGCGCGGAAGAAGAGGATCTGCCCGAGTTTGGACACCGGCTCCGGCCAGGGGGAGAGGTCGTCGGCTGCTGCACGCCCCTGCGCGATGGAGAAGTCGAGGTTCGCCTGGTCAAGACGGAAGTCACCCACCACGAGCCGGCCAGCGCCCAGCAGCGCCAGAAAGACGAGGACGCCCGTCGCCGGTAGAAGCGCCAAGCGCCGCCGCCGCGTGCCGTGCAGGGGCCCGGCTGCTCCCAGGGCGAGGAAGGCGAGGGGTGTGGTGCCGAACGACTGGGGTTGCATTATGTGCAGGGCCAGGATGCCGACGGCGCACCACAGGAGCGGCCCTCGGGCCCGCCGGAGGGCGAGGAGGAGGAACCCTGACAGGGTCACGAGCCCCAACGGTCCGGTCGTCACGGCGTACTCGACGAACAGGTTGTGGGCGTCGAGGAAGACGGTCTCGGGATCGCCACTGGCCATCCGGGCGGTCCGGCGGGGGCTGGTCGCCTCGACGAAGCGGCCTGGCCCGTAGCCGAGGGCGGGACGGTCCGCCAGGGCATGGAGCCCGCTGCGCCAGTTCTGGGCCCGGTTGTACAGCTCGCCCTCGCTGGCCGACTGGAGCTTCTGCACCACGGTCGGAGAGTCGGTGTGTTCGGTGAGGAGGGGCCCGAGAACGAGGGCGCCGAGAAATCCGACGGTCAGGCAACCCATAAATGCGGCACTCGGAGCCCGTGGCCGCCGCCCCACGACGCATCCGGTCACCGCGACGAGCGCCAGGAGGCCGAAGCGGCTGCCCGAGAGCTGCAGGGCTGCCCCTACTGCTACAGCGGCGGATGCCCATCGCCCCGGCCGGTCGAGGAACCGGGCGGCGATGATGGCGCTACCCCCCGCTAGAAGCGCTCCGAGGTGCACCGGGTTGCCCAGCAGCCCGTAGGCGCCCCGGACGGGAGACAACCCCAGCGATCGAAGGTCGAGTGCCTCCTGTGCCAGCGCGACCACGACGTTCACGAGCACGGCAGCGAGAATGCCCCGCTGGACATCGTCGCGTCCCTGCTGGTCAAGGGAGCGGCCAATGGCCCACGCTCCAGCCATGCCCGCGACCATGACCAGGCCTGCGCCGAAACCGTACGGACCGAACAGCGCCATCGACGGCTGGCGGGCAACGAGGGCGGACAAGCCCGCGACGCCGAGGAAGGCGGAAGCGAAGGCAGCGGCGCGGTCGTGCCGGAGGATTAGCGGCACGAGGCGGGGTATGCCAACCGCGCTGAGGAGTAGCACGATTGCGAGCCGGGGGCTCCAGAACGGGGAATTGACGTTCGGCGAGTAGGCGATCGGCAGGACGAAGGCCACCGTCGCGGCGAACAGGCCCAAGCCTGTCCGCGTGGGAGTTCTGGGGGTTGCAGCTTCCGACTCCGGCTCCGTGCGCGACTGATCGGCTCCGGCATCCACGCCCCCAGACCCTAGCCACGGTGGAAGGTCCCGAGGCCGTTGACGGGCGAGGCCCGCTTGCCTCTTGCCCGGTCCTCCGCCGGCAGTTCCAGGAGTCACGTGCGCGGTCAAGGCCTGTTCGCAAACCGAACACCCGTCAAGTCAACGCAACCAGCTGGTAGTCAGCTGAGAAGTTGGCTGTAGCAAGAACGAAACTGTCGAGACTGGGGCCCTTCGGGGCGCCCCCTTCTTGCGTCCTACGCTCACCGGATTATGACCGCCTTTCTCGCCATCACCTGCGCCATCCTCGGGCTCGCCGTCGGGTCGTTCCTCAACGTCGTCATCGCCCGGGTCCCGAAGAAGGAGTCCGTGGTCACCCCGCGGTCCCGCTGTCCCGGGTGTGCAACCCCCATCGCCCCGCGGGACAACGTGCCAGTCGTCTCCTGGCTCCTCCTGCGGGCGAAGTGCCGGACCTGCGGTGAGCCGATCTCGGCCCGCTACCCCCTCGTCGAGCTGGGCACCGCCGTGCTGTTCGGTGTGGTTGCCGCCCGGATCGGAGCGCATGCCGAACTCCCGGCGTTCCTGGTGGTCACCGCCGGCCTGGTGGCGATCTCGGCCGTGGACCTGGAAAAGTTCATCGTCCCGAACCGGATCCTCTACCCGACGCTGTTCATCGCCGCCCCGCTCCTGCTGGCGGCGGCAGTGATCGACGGCGACTGGTCCCAGGCGCGTACCGCAGCGATCGGCGGCGTGCTGGGATTCGGGCTGTTGCTGGTGATCCACCTGGTCAGCCCCGCCGGCATGGGGTTCGGTGACGTCCGCCTGGCCGGCCTCATCGGGATGACTGTCGGCTGGTTGTCGGTCGGTGAAGTCCTGGTGGCCCTGTTCCTCGCGTTCCTCCTCGCCGCTGTGGTGGGTGTCGGCCTGATCCTCGTCGGGGTCAAGGGCCGCAAGGACAAGGTCCCGTTCGGGCCGTTCCTCGCCGGCGGTGCTCTGCTCGCCGTGCTGTTCGGCGCCCAGATCCTGGACTGGTACCGCATCTGAATCCCGGGATGGCATCGGGTGAAGGCGCCGGTTGCAAGTCGGGGGGAAGGCGCTCAATCTCGGTCTCGCAGCTGCCGATACCCGAGAGGTCATGCAGATCCGGAGCCATCGCCGGCGTCCCCGTTCTGACGAGGGCGGTTTCACCGTTCTCGAGCTGTCCGTCGCCCTCGGCCTCGCCGCCTTCGTGTTCGCCGCACTCGCCTCGCTGCTCGGCGCCAGCCTTCGCACGCTGGCTGTCCAGAAGGCAAGGACGCAGGGCAACGAGGTGGCCACCCAGGGCATCGAGGAACTTCAGCGGCTCGCCTATCCCTCGTTGGGAGTTTGCGCCAGCGCCCCGAACCCGCCGAGCGATTTCGCCCTTCGGGCCGCCCCGCTGAACTGCCCGAGCCCGGTTCCCTCCAACTACGGCGAGGATCCCTGCAACGTGACGGTCACCGGAGCCGGCGTTCCCAAGCCCGTCTACTCGTGCATCCGGAACAACATCACGTACAACGTGCGCCGCTACGTCGCATGGGGAGACCCCGGTCAGACAACCAAGCGCATGGCCGTGTTCGTGGACTGGACCGACACCGTGGGGCTGCACGAGGTGTCCCAGCAGAGTTCGCTGCGTTCGCCCGGTCAGTCGGACCTGTTCGGGCTCGAGCCGCCCAAGTTCAGCGGTATCCCGACTGCGAACCCGTCGACCGTTAAAGTGAACCCTGACGGCACGCTTCAGGCGGGGGCGACCGTCTCGCTGGCCGCCACGACCTTGAACCTCGTCAGCACCGACAAGGTCTTCGCAGTCTTCAACACCATCGATGCCGACGGCAGCGAGACTTCATCGTCGAAGATGCTCAGCTCGGGAGACGGCAACAACTGGACGGGCACCATCGGCCCGTCGGACGGGTTCAAGTTCGGCCCCGGGACGATGTTCTACACGTTCACTGCCATCCGGGCGTCCGACGGTAAGGCCAACTCGACCTTCACCGAAGGGACGAACAAGTTCTGTTCTCCCCCGGACGAGACCTGCAGCGGCAGCCAGTACCCCAAACTCACTTCTGTGGCGGTCGCCCCCTCGTCGGCCGGCCCGAACGTCGGCGTCGACGCCGCCGGCACTCTGCAGCCCGATCGCATCGATTTCACGGCCACGACGACGAACACCTTGCCGTCGGACCGGGTGGGCGTGACGTTCCAGACATCGGCCGGCGCAGTCACCGCCCTGCTGCAGTCGACGTCGCCGACATGCGACGCCACCACGACCTGCACCTGGAGCGGGAGCGTCAGCAAGAACTCGGGGTACGGCTTCGCCGCCGGAACCCGCAAGTTCTACTTCTCGGTGAACCAGGTCGCAGGCGGCGCCACCGCCACTCTCGCCTCCTCCGATGTGACCTTCGAGCTCCGATGAGGCGCGACGACGACGACGGCTTCACCCTCGTGGAGCTGGCGGTGGTGATGCTGCTCCTTTCGATCGTCACCGCGATGCTGTACGGCTTCCTCGACGGGACGTCGAACGCCACCGCTCGCATCGCCTTGCACACGCGGGCGCAACGCGACGCCGAGCTGGCGATGCGCACAATCACCCAGGACCTCAGGGCGGCGAGCCCCATCCTCAGCGCCCCCTGCGGTAGCTACGCCAACTGCATGACCTTCGAGGTGCAGCGGGCGGCCCAGACAGGCCACGCCTGCGAGAAGACGGTGATCGGGTATGCACTCGCCAGCGGCGCGCTGCAGCGCAGCCTCACGGAGAACACGTGGACCGGCGCGTCGTGCGCGGTCACCCGGACGGTCGACAACCTTCCCATCCTGACGTCGGTGGTGAATGCCACCGTCGCCCCGACGACACCGTTGTTCGTCTACTACGACAACAAGGGTGTGGTGCTCGACCCCTCGACGCAGGCCACGACGCTCGTCAAGAAGCCCTCGCAGGGCGGCACCGCGTCCATCAAGGTGAGCTTTGTGGTCCGCTACAAGAGCAACGCCCCGGTGCTGACGCTGTCGAGCCTGGCGGCGCTGCGGAACAGTCGGTAGGAGACGTCATGAGAACGTGGTCGAAGCAACGCGACGAGCGGGGCAGCATCCCGATCTTCCTCGGTGTGATGGTGGTGGCGACTGCGCTGATCTTCACTACTGTGGACGTCGTCCAGCTCGGCCTCCGGACGACCCGTCGGGCGGGTGACTCGGCCAACGCTCTGCAGGTCGCCGACGCCGGCGTGAATGACGCTATTCAGCAGGCGCCGACGGTGCCGAGGACGACGCTCACGTTCACCCGAAGCGGCACGCTCGGGACGAGCGGGTCGTACACCTACACGGCGTCGCGGGACCCGGCTCGGCGGGACCTGTGGCACATCGACGTTCTCGGTACGGACAGCACCGGGGTGCGCCGCCGGATAAAAGCAGATGCGCTTCCTTCCAGCCTGTTCAACTCCCCGCTGTTCGTGAACTCGACCCTCGACCTGTCGTCGGGCGTGTCGCTCGACAGCTTCACCAACGGTACGAGCAAGGCGGGCATGTGCACCGGCAAGGGAGTCATCGGCACAAATTCGCCGGCGACCATGACCTTCGGCAGCAACGGACAGGGCCAGGGCGTCAACAACTGCCAGAAGCTGCTCGGCCTCAACCCCTTGTGGGACTACTCCATGGACGGGTGCACGTCGTTCGGCGACGGGAGCCAGGCGCTTCCGCCCATCGGCACCGGCAAGTGCCCGCCGGCCCCCGACACGTTCAAGACGCCGCCGAAGCCGTTCACCCCGGCCACCGTGTACCCGCCCGGGACGGCGCTTACCAATCCGAAGCCGGCGGACTTCCTGGGAACCGCCAACCAGACCCTGGTCTGCGACCCGTTGCAGCTGCCTATCACGACCGCCAGCACGAAAAGCGTCCAGTCGCTTGTCGGCGGCAAGATCTACTACTTCAAGTCGATCGTCCTGAAGGACGGCTGCACCGTCAGCAGTCCCGTGCTCCTGCCGGCCGCAGCTGGTGGCGGCACGGATCCCGAGAATCCCGTCATCCTCTATGCCGACACCCGGGTCGACATCGGCAACCCGAATGGGCAGGGCGGCTCCATCAACAAGCCGCCCGCCACCACAACGGCATGCGGCAACACGGCTGTGTCGACCGTCGTCGACGGCAAGGCCAACCCAGCGTACTACTACTGCCCCTTGTGGACGGCAGGTCTGCGTATCCGCATGATCAGCGGCTCCTCCAACCTGGTGAACATCCGTTCCAGCGGCACCCAGTTCTGGGGTTCCATCGAGGTGCCGACGGGAACCATGACGCTCACCGGATCGCAGATCGAGGTCTGGGGGGCGGCTGCTTCCAACACGGCGAGCTCCAACGCCCAGTTCACCTGGCACTTCGACGACGCGCTGACCGTGATTTCCAACGGCCAGTATGGCCTCTCCGAGTGGCGGGAAGAGCCGCTGCCCGCCTGACGAGGCTAGAAGTCCACGAGGGGGAGCGTGACGGTAGCGTTCTGGTATGAGAACTACCATCGACAAGGCGGGTCGGGTGGTGCTGCCCCGGCGACTCCGCGACCAGTTGGGGCTGGAGGCGGGGCCGGCGGAAGTCACTGTCGATGGCGCCGGCCTGAGGATCGAAGCGGTGGCCGGCGACGGGTTGACCGAAGAGCAGGGACTGCTCGTCGTCCCGGCGGGGGGCGGCGTGCTCGCCGATGACCAGGTCCGGCGGCTCCGCCATGCCGACCAGGGCTGAGTCGCAGCAGGCCGTCCTGGTCGACACCGGCGTGGCGGTGGCGGTGGCGGTGGCGGTGGCCGACCACGAGCACCACGCCGTTACCATGCGCTCCATGCGGGGCAGGGCCCTCGGCCTGGCCGGGCAGGGTGTCATGCCAGCCTGCGATCCCATGGCCACAGTTGTGCGCCACGGCCCGATCCCGAGTCAGGCCGGTGGCAGGAGATCCTCGACGTCGATGACGATGTCCGGGAACGCTTCGGGCGCAACGCCGGCCCCAGGGCCGAACGAACGCCTGTCCGTATAGGCGCCGCCCTCCGGTCGCAGGCAGACCTCGACTGCGCCGGCGACCAGGTTGACCAGCCAAACCTCGCCCACGCCCGCCGCCGCGTAGAGCGGGAGCTTGTGCCGGGCGTCCCAGGCGGCGGTGGTGTCGCCGACCTCGACGAGGAGGAGGATATCGCCAGGCGTGGGATGGGCGCCCGCGTAGTCGTCGCGGCGCGGCCGGAGCAGGGCGATGTCGGGCTGCGGTTCGGACAGGTCGTCCAGCCGGACGGGGTTCTGCACCAGGACGATGGCCCGGGCACCGAGGCTCTGCTGGAACAGCCGGTCGAGACGCGTGACGCACGCCGCGTGGTGGGAGCCGATCGGCGCCATCTCGATGATCTTCCCCTGGAGCAGTTCGACCCGTTCGTCGGGGCCGAGTATCCCCGTGTCGGCCATCAGGTAGTAGTCCTCGACCGTGAAACGGTGGGCAACGGGCTGGACCGCCATGGCACGACGATACCGCGAGGACTCGCGAGGACCGCCTCCGGAGAGCCCGGCCGTCCCCCCGCCCGCCCGTGTGTCGTCCTCCGCTCGGGGAGGCGTCCCCCCCTATCGAGCCGGGTGAGACAGTGACCGACTGCCCGGACTACGAGGACAATCGGATCCTCGAGTGCGCCTCAGGCAGCGGATCCATGCTCATCGTCAGCGATGACGCAAACCTCACCTCGATGTCGCCGTGGCGCGGCACGCCCGTCGTCATTACCGGCGAGTTCGTCAAGAGGACTGATGCATGTCGCCAGGCCTGGGATGGGCGCTCGCGTAGTTGTCGTGGCGAGTACGGAGCAGGGCGACGTCGGGCTGCGGTTCGGACAGGTCGTCCAGGCGGACAGGGCCCTGCACTGAGACGATCGCTCGCCCGCCCAGCTGTTGGTGGAACAGCCGGCTCAGCTGTCTGACGCAGCCGGCGTGGTGGGAGCCGATGAGCGCCACCTCGATGATCTCCCCCTGGAGCAGTTCGACCCAATCGTCGGCACCGAGGATCCCGGCGTCGGCCATCCGGTAGTAGTCCTCGACGGTGAAACGGTGGGCAACGGGCTGGGCCGCCATGGCACGAAGATCCCGCGAGGACCTGAGGGGACCGCCACCGCCGGCCCCGCCCGTCCGCCGTCCTCCGCTCCGGGAGGCGTGAAGCCGGCAACCGGAAAGTTGGGTTCAATGCGCCGCTCCGGCGTGCCGATGGTCTCTCCAATGGTTCGGTTCGGGGCGCACAGCGCCGGCACTCGGGAGGGTCACGTGAAGCACGACGAGGGACGAGGAGCGGTCTGATGGCCACGAGAGTCGTCGGCCTCGACCTCGGCAGCTACGGCGTAAGGGCCGTGGAGATGACGCTGGGCAACGGCGAGCCGACGCTCGAGCGCTTCGCCCAGATCACCCTGCCGCCCGGCGCCGTCCGCGACGGCGAGGTGG
>JAHFUS010000093.1 GCA_023264975.1 Actinomycetes bacterium
TAGGGCTGGCTCCCGCGTGCGGCCGGGCGGGCCGTCCTCCTGCGAGCGTTGCCGCCGCCTGCAACCAGCCCGACGTCGCCGTCGACGAGCGCCGGCAGCGTGGCGGCGGCCCGACCCGAGAACGTGCCGGCCTGCGGGACCTGGCGGACAACACCGGTGACGGCCTGCACCTCGCCTCCCTGGCCGGCGCCTGGCTGGCTGCGTTCGCCGGCCTCAGGGCGCCGGCGTCGGCTCAGGTGTACCTCTGCTCAATCTCGGCGAAGAACGCCTCGGCCAGAGCGGTGAACCGGGCCTCGTCGAGGCGGATCTCGTCGCCGATCTCCAACTTCACCACCGATGTCTCCGGCTTGTACCTGATGGTCTTGTCGGCTCCGAGGACCCCGCCGTGGGTCAGGATCGAGCGGCAGATCATCCGGACCTCGTTCAGCGGATTGCCGTCCTTGCCCTCTCTGTTCCGGAGGCGGTGGACGAAGCAGTGGTCCAGCACCAGAGTGAGGTCGTTGAAGAGGAGCGGCTCGAGGGCATCGACCAGGCCGGGGGTCGCAGCCGCGGCGACGGGCCGGTAGGCGGCGAGGAGGGCGTCGATCCGGGTGCGGCACCGGTCGATGTAGTCCTGGGGATAGGTGGTGACGGCGAGCATGGGCGGGCCTTTCGTCTCGGGGCGGCTGATGCGGTGTCCTCGTCCGTCCACCCTGACACTGCCGGCGGGTCGGCTGTGACGCGCGGCCGTCGCGTCGGGCGCGGCAGATGCGGGTATGGCCTTCCTACTCGGTGCATGACGCCGCGTCGCAAAGGCGACGCCGTGGTGTGGTGACCGGTTCGTTGTGAACCGGTCACCAGACCGGGACATCGATCAGCCGAGCCCGAAACGGCCGAGGTTCATGACCTTGTCCCACGCAGCCACGAAGTCGCGCGCGAATTTCGACTTCGAGTCCTCACAGGCGTAGACCTCCGCGATGGCCCGCAGCTGCGAGTTGGAGCCGAAGACGAGGTCGACGGCGGTGGCGGTGCGCGTAACCTGTCCGGTGGCGCGGTCACGGCCGTCGTAGACGTTCTCCGCCGCCTCGGACACCTTCCACTCCGTGCCCGGGTCGAGCAGGTGCAAGAAGAAGTCGTTGGTCAAGGTCTCGGGCCGGTCGGTGAAGACGCCGTGTGCGGTTCCGCCGCTGTTCGTGTTGAGGGCGCGCATCCCGCCGATCAGTACCGTCATCTCGGGAGCCGTCAGCGTCAGCAGGTTGGCCCGCTCCAACAGCCGTTGCTCGGGCGGAAGCTTGTCACCGGCGCCCAGGTAGTTGCGGAACCCGTCCGCCGTCGGTTCGAGGACGGCAAATGACTCCACGTCGGTCTGCTCCGGCGAGGCGTCGGTACGCCCCGGAGCGAAGGGGACGGTGACATCGTGCCCGGCGTCCTTCGCCGCCTTCTCGACGGCCGCGCAGCCACCCAGGACGATCAGGTCGGCCAGCGAGACCGTCTTCGCGCCGGACTGCGAACCGTCGAAGTCCTGCTTGACCTGCTCCAGGGCCTGCAGCGCCGCGGTCAGCTTCGCCGGATCGTTGACCTCCCAGTCCTTCTGGGGCGCAAGGCGGACCCGCGCCCCGTTCGCACCGCCACGCATGTCGGTGAAGCGGAACGTGGCCGCCGAGGCCCATGCGGTGGATGCCAGCTGGGAGACGGAGAGCCCCGATGCGAGCAGCTTCTCCTTGAGGGCGGCAATGTCCTCGTCACCGATCAGCTCGTGATCGACCTCGGGAACGGGGTCCTGCCACAGCTGCGCCTCCGGAACCCACGGGCCGAGATAACGGCGGACCGGCCCCATGTCGCGGTGCAGCAGCTTGTACCAGGCCTTGGCAAACGCCTCTGCGAACTGGGCCGGGTTCTCGTGGAAGCGCTTCGAGATCGGCCCGTAGACGGGATCCAACTTCAGGGCCAGATCCGACGTCAGCATCATCGGCGCGTGCCGCTTCGCCGGGTCGTGTGCGTCCGGCACGTTGCTCCTCGCCGACGGGTCAGTCGGGGTCCACTGCTTCGCACCGGCTGGGCTCGTCGTGAGCTCCCATTCGTAGTTGAACAGGTTGTCGAAGTACCCGTTGTCCCATGTGGTCGGCTCGTTGGTCCAAGCGCCCTCGAGACCACTCGTGATCGTGTCGACGCCCTTGCCGCTGCCGAAGCTGTTGATCCACCCGAGGCCCTGGTGCTCGACGGGACAACCCTCGGGCTCCGGACCGACGTACTCGGGATCGACGGCACCGTGGCACTTGCCGAACGTGTGACCGCCGGCGATCAGGGCAACGGTCTCTTCGTCGTCCATCGCCATGCGCCCGAAGGTCTCCCGGATGTCTTTGGCAGAAGCAAGCGGGTCGGGGTTGCCGTTCGGCCCCTCTGGGTTGACGTAGATCAGGCCCATCTGCACGGCGCCGAACGGACCGCTGAGCTCCCGCTCGCCGCTGTAGCGCTCGTCGCCGAGCCACGTGTCCTCAGGTCCCCAGACGACCTCCTCGGGTTCCCAGACGTCCTCGCGCCCGAAACCGAAACCGAACGGCGTGAACCCCATCGATTCGAGGGCGCAGTTGCCGGCGAATACCAGCAGATCGGCCCACGAAATCTTGCGACCGTACTTCTGCTTGACCGGCCAGAGCAGCCGGCGCGCCTTGTCGAGATTGGCGTTGTCGGGCCAGCTGTTGAGCGGAGCGAAGCGCTGCGCGCCCTCGCCGGCACCACCCCGACCATCGGCGATCCGGTAGGTGCCTGCGGCGTGCCACGACAGCCGGATGAAGAGACCGCCGTAATGGCCGTAGTCGGCCGGCCACCAGTCCTGCGACGTCGTCATCACGTCGAACACGTCCTGCTTCAGCGCCTCGACGTCGAGGGTGGCGAACTCCTCGGCGTAGTCGAAGTCCTCGTCCATCGGGGTGGCCCGGGGGAAGTGCCGGTGAAGGACCCGCAGGTCCAACTGGTTCGGCCACCAGTCCTGGTTCGACCTCGGCCGATGCGGCTTGGGCTCCAGGGCGGGGATCGCCGGGTTCTCGCTCTCGCTGTTGCTCTCGGTTGCTGGCTTCGTCTCTTCCTTCGGGTCAGGCACGTCGGTCGTTGCTCCTATCGTTCGTTCGGCTCACTGGTCCCAGAAATCGCTGCGGCACAGTCGGGGCACCGGCCCCAGTAGACGACTTCAGCTTCGTCGATCTCGTAGCCCGAGTCGTCGGCGGCCGTTAGGCACGGCGTCTCACCGACGGCGCAGTCGACATCGACCATGCTGTTGCAGATTCTGCAGATCAGGTGGTGGTGGTTGTCGTCGACCCGATCCTCGTAGCGGGTCGACGACCCAGCGGGCTGGATGCGCCGGAGGACTCCCTTGTCCGTGAGTGTGGCCAGAGCGTCGTACACCGCCTGACGAGAGACGGCGCCGATCTCGGCCTGTACCGCTTTGTAGATGTGGTCCGCCGAGCTGTGCGGCCCGCCGGAAACGGCGTGCAGCACAGCCAGCCGCTGGGCGGTGACCTGCAGGCCGTGCGTGCGCAGGAGCGCGCTGTTCTCGACGGACGCTCCCGGGGGCACAGGGAGGACCCTACTCCCAATGCTGGGCTACATCCAGATCTCGGTGTCTCCCACTTTCTGACTAACAAGGTGACAGACCGCCCGAGGGCATGCAACGATGTCGGATCCAGCTTCCCGCCGCTGCAGGCAGGCGACATCGAGGTCGTCCAGGAGCCGACCGGGCAGCCGTACGGGATTCGCGACCGTGCCGTCCGCGACCCCGCTGGCAACATGGTCCGCATCCAGGAGCTTCGCCGGCACGATGAGCAAGGCCAACCAGGCGCGTGCACAGCACGTCGACAGCCACGATCGGATCCGCGTCCTCGGCGCTCGCGTGAACAACCTCAAGGGCATCAGCGTCGAGATACCGAAGCGGCGGTTAACGGTGTTCACCGGCGTCTCCGGCTCGGGCAAGAGCTCGCTGGTGTTCGGCACGATCGCAGCGGAGTCGCAGCGGCTGATCAACGAGACCTACAGCGCCTTCGTGCAAGGCTTCATGCCGACGATGGCGCGCCCCGAGGTGGACGTCCTCGAAGGGCTGACGACTGCGATCATCGTCGACCAGCAGCGGATGGGATCCGACCCGCGTTCCACGGTCGGCACGGCCACCGATGCCAACGCCATGCTGCGAATCCTGTTCAGCCGGCTCGGGAAGCCGCACATCGGATCGCCTGCTGCGTACGCGTTCAACGTCCCTTCGGTGCGGGCAAGTGGCGCCATCACCGTCGAGCGAGGATCCAGGAAGACGGTGCGGGCGAGCTTCAACCGCCTCGGCGGCATGTGCCCGCGCTGCGAAGGCATGGGCTCGGTCACCGACTTCGACCTTTCACAGTTGTTCGACGGCAGCAAGTCGCTCAACGAGGGTGCGCTCACGATCCCCGGCTACAGCATGGAAGGCTGGTACGGGCGCATCTTCAACGGCTGCGGCTTCTTCGACCCGGACAAGCCGATCCGCAAGTTCACCGAGAAGGAGCTCCACGACCTGCTCCACAAGGAGCCGACGAAAATCAAGGTCGACGGTATCAACCTCACGTACGAGGGCCTTGTCCCCAAGATCCAGAAGTCGATGTTGTCCAAGGACGTCGACGCGTTGCAGCCGCACGTCCGCGCCTTCGTCGAGCGGGCGATCACCTTCACCACCTGCCCCGAGTGCGACGGCACCCGGCTCACCACGGAGGCCCGGTCGTCGAAGATCGAGGGGGTCAACATCGCGGACAGCTGCGCGATGCAGATCACCGAGCTCGCCGCATGGGTAGGCGGCCTCAAGGAGCCGTCGGTGACGCCGCTGCTGACGAAGCTTGAGCAGGCGCTTTCCTCGTTCGTCGATGTCGGGCTCGGTTACCTCTCGCTCGACCGGCCGTCAGGCACGCTGTCCGGTGGCGAGGCGCAGCGCGTCAAGATGATCCGCCAGCTCGGCTCATCGCTCACCGACGTCACCTACGTCTTCGACGAGCCGACCGCCGGTCTGCACCCGCACGACATCCAACGGATGAACGATCTGCTGCTGCGGCTTCGGGACAAGGGAAACACTCTGCTCGTGGTGGAGCACGAGCCGGAGACCATCGCCATCGCCGACCACGTCGTCGACCTCGGCCCGGGAGCCGGGACGGGAGGCGGCACCGTGTGTTTTGAGGGAACGGTCGAGGGCCTGCGGACCAGCGATACCGTCACCGGCCGTCATTTCGACTACCGGACCAACCTCAAGGACACGGTGCGGACACCCGCCGCCACGATGGAGATCCGCGGCGCCTGCTCCAACAACCTGCAAGACGTCGATGTCGACATCCCACTCGGGACGCTCGTCGTGATCACCGGCGTGGCGGGCTCCGGCAAGAGCTCACTCATCAGGGGCTCGGTCTCGGGCCGCGAGGGAGTGGTGTCGATCGACCAGGCCCCGATCCGCGGCTCGCGAAGGAGCAACCCGGCGACCTATTCGGGACTGCTCGACCCGATCCGGAAGGCGTTCGCCAAGACCAACGGTGTGAAGCCGGCGTTGTTCAGCGCCAACTCCGAGGGAGCCTGCCCAACCTGCAACGGTGCCGGCGTGATCTACACCGACCTGGCCATTATGGCCGGCGTCGCCACTACCTGCGAGGAGTGCGAGGGGAAGCGGTTCGACGCGTCGGTGCTCGACTATCACCTCGGCGGCCGGGACATCAGCGAGGTGCTGGCCATGTCTGCCTCCGAGGCCCAGGAATTCTTCAGTACCGGCGACGCGCACACTCCTGCTGCGCATACCGTCCTCGATCGGCTCACCGATGTCGGGCTCGGCTACCTAACCATCGGCCAGCCGCTGACCACTCTCTCCGGCGGGGAGCGGCAGCGGCTCAAGCTGGCCACCCACATGGGCGAGAGGGGTAGCGTCTACGTCCTCGACGAGCCGACCTCCGGCCTCCACCTCGCCGACGTCGAGCAGCTGCTCGACCTGCTCGACCGACTCGTCGACGCCGGCAAGTCGGTCATCGTCATCGAGCACCACCAGGCGGTCATGGCCCATGCCGACTGGATCATCGACCTCGGCCCCGGCGCCGGCCACGACGGCGGCCGGATCGTCTTCGAGGGCAGGCCCACCGACCTCGTCGCCGCCCGTTCCACCCTCACCGGCGAGCATCTCGCGGCCTACATCGGCGGCTAGGCGGTTTCCACCATCTCGGTCGAAACTACGAGGGCGACCTTCGCCCGAGGTTTGCTCAGGTTCTCGGCGTCGGTCGCCTGCTCCGCGCCCGAGCCTGGCGGGTCGGCGGCGGCACATCGCTCGAAACACGACCCGGTGCACCGGCCACAAAGGTCGCATTTGGAGCTGACCGATGAGAACCAGTTCCGACCGACGTCCGATCAGGACCCATCAGAAGGAGACGAGCCATGGAGATGATCAACCTGGGTGCAGGGACGGACTACCCAACTCCCCGATGCGTACAACGCGCGCAGCGCCTGGCTCACGACCATCAACGAAGACGGCAGCCCAGGTTGGCCTCACTCGTTTCCGCTCCTGAGGGAGACTCTATCACTTGACAATATAGCGAAGAGTGATAGATAGTAGGAGCATGGGCAGCGCAGAACGATCTCCCGATCCTCAGTCGTTCCTTCCGCTACCGCAGGCGCAGTTCCACGTGCTGGTGGCTCTCACGGCCGGAGATCGTCACGGGTACGCCATCATGGGCGCAGTCGAGTCGTCCTCCGACAGGGTCGTTCGCATGGGCCCGGCCACCTTGTACGGCACGCTGAAGAAGCTGGTCGCACGTGGATTGGTGGAGGAATCCGATCACCGGGCGTCGTCGGATGACGACGAGCGGCGCCGCTACTACCGCTTGACCGGGCTCGGTCAGGCCGTCTGCGCTAGAGAGGCGGACCGGCTCGCCTCGCTGGTACGCATCACGCGTACGAACCTGCGCCCCGGACTCGCCTGACATGGAAACCAGTACGGCGGTTCGGGCGTACCGAGGCCTGCTGGTGCTCTACCCACGCGACTTCCGCGATCGCTACGGCGACGACCTCGTGCAGACGCTCGCCGACCTGACACGTGACCTTGGCCCCCGCAGTGCGTGGCGCCGAGTGGCACTCGACCTCATCGTCACCGCACCGCGCTACCGAATGGAGACCCTCATGGAGGAAGAACGGACGTCGAACGCGATGACGGTGGGAATCACCGTGATGGCGGCGGCAGGGATCACCAGCGTGCTAGTCGGGCTGTACCCGGGCGTGTTGCTGTTGCCGCTCGCCGTCATCCTGGCGATCACGCAGCGGAGCAAGCTGGCCCGCTCGTTCGACGCGGTCGACGGCACCCGCCTCCGGCGCAAGCGCCTCAGGACCGCGGCCGGGCTTGTGGCAGCCCTGCCGGTCATCTACCTCGGTAGCCTGCACATCCTCGGCGACAGCTGGGGAACCGATGCCGTCGTGGCGTTCGGGGTCTGGTTCACCGTTCTGATCGCTGCGGTCAGCTTCGGCATTACCGGCATCACGACACCGAAGTCGCCCGCCAGCGCCTAGCTCGCGCCGAAGGCGACGGACAGGGACTCAGGGGCCGTGGAGGATTTGGAGCGATCGCCACGGCGGCTCATCTGTGGCGAGTTGGAGGCCGGGCAGGGCGATGAGCTCGGCCAACGCGATCTGGGCCTCGGCCCGAGCGAGGGCGGCGCCGATGCAGGCCGACATCGACGACGGCGTCAAAGACGGTCTGAAGGTTGACATCGGCTGCTCCGGCGTTACAGCGGCCCTCGAAGACCCCGCAACCGTCCCTGCCTCGGCAGACGGCCGGGGTTTCGCCTTTTCTGGCAAGAGGCAGATCTCTACGGCCGCGTCCGGCAACCCTGCATCGTCGATCACGAGTCGGATGCCGAGCTGGAGCGACACGCCGTTGCAGTCTTCGACGATGTTGCGGCGGACAGGTTGTGCCTCGCTGTGGTATGGGCTTCGTCCTGCTCGGCGCACAGGCGCCACACGGTGCATTGCCCGAGTAGCCCAGCGAGCTCTGCGCTGACCCCCCGTCGGTGGTCATGTCTTGGCGGCGAACTCTTCGTAGGCGGCGAAGGCGCGGGGTGCGTGCACCGTGCCTGGGCCACCGTTCATGAGGATGGCGACTCCCAACGCCTCGGCCACTTCCTCCGCAGTCGCTCCGCGACGGGCGGCGCCTCGCGCGTGGGAAGCCATGCAGCCGTCGCACTGCTTGGCCACGGCGATGGCGAGCGCGATGAGCTCCTTGGTCCTGGCGTCGAGCGCACCATCGACGAAGACTGCTGCGCTCAACGCTGCGTAGCCCTCGAACACCGCAGGGATGTGCCCGCGCAGGTCTCGCGTCGGCTGGCGTAACCCGTCGAGGATCTCTTTGCCTGCTGCCATAAACGTCTCCTTGTTCCGCTTGATTCGGTGGCGCAATGCGCCGCCGTCAACTCACTGCACGGTGGTGAGCTCGATGACCAGACCGCCGAGCATCGACGCGTTCTTGAGGAATTGCACGGTCTGTGCCCGCCGTGCCGCCGGGTCGCCCTCGCGCCAGAACGGGTGGCCCACCATCGTGGTCGGCGCCAGGGTGGCGATCAGCCCGGCCGATGCCAGCCGCGGGAGGATACCGAGGCCCAACGCGACGCCGCCGGCGAGCATTGCGGCACCGTTGAAACGAACGAGGTTGGCTCCGCCGGGCACTCCGGCCTTGTCCAAACCTTCGGGCCGTCGACCGGGTTCTTGGCCGCGTGGTCGCCGCCGTCGATGAACTGCGACGCCAGGAGCACCCGCCCACCACGGCGAGCCCAGCTCACTGGCTTCGCTTCGCCGTGACTCACCTGTTTCACCGGAGGCTCCTCACGGGGTGCGGTCGCTCGTCGCGACGGGTGCTGGTCATGGGTGCGAGGGTGACGTCGGCGCGCCGTCGATCTCGAAGAACAGGTGAGTAGCCGGGGGGAGTCTCACCCCCCGGCTCTCGCAGAACCGGACGTGAACCTCTCGGCTCATCCGGCTCCCATCGCCCAGCCGTCGGGTGGCACGAGCTTCCAGTGTGCGAACAG
>JAHFUS010000038.1 GCA_023264975.1 Actinomycetes bacterium
CCGGGGGCGTGCTGGTGAGCGAGAAGGTGACCCTCGAGTTCGAAGTGTCCGCCATCCGCAGCAACGACGCCAGCTGACCCACCCGATCGCCCGCCCAGGCCGACCTGCCCCCGGCCTAGGCGGGCACCTCACCCCTGGAAAGGACTCTCATGACCCTCTCGCCTGTGCGCCTCAACCACGCCGTGCTGTTCGTTGCCGACCTCGACCGGGCCGAGCGCTTCTACACGGAAGTGTTCGGCATGGAAGTCATCGCCCGCGAACCCCGCGCCAACGCCGCGTTCCTGCGGCTGCCCCGCTCCGGTAACCACCACGACCTCGGCCTCTTCGGCGTCGGCACCGCCGGCGGACCAAAGCAGCGAGGCGCCATCGGCCTCTACCACCTGGCCTGGCAGCTCGACACGATTGACGAGCTCGCCGCCGCCCGCCAGACGCTGCTCGACTCCGGCGCCTACACCGGCGAGTCCAGTCACGGCGCCACCAAGAGCCTCTACGGTGCCGACCCCGACGGCAACGAGTTCGAGGTCATGTGGATGCTCCCCCGCGACCAGTGGGGCCCATACGAGAACGCCGCCCCCATCGACCACCTCGACCTTCGCGGCGAAGTGCAACGCTGGACCGGCGTCCGCACCGCGGGGCGCGTCACCCCCGATACCGAGGAGGCGCAAACATGACCACCTTCGCCGCCCCCACCGTCGCATGGCGAGGAGACCGCGACTCCGACGCCCCGCTCGTCGTGCTCCTGCATGGCCGAGGGTCGAACGAGACCGACATCATCGCCCTCGCCGACGACCTCCCCGCCGAACCTACCTACGCCGCGGTGCGAGCACCGATCGCCGAAGGCGGCGGCTACGCCTGGTTCGCCAACCGAGGCATCGGCCGCCCCGTTTCCGAATCACTCGCCGACACCATGAGCTGGTTCCGCTCGTGGCTCGACGATGTTGCGCCGGTCGGCCGACCGGTCGTGCTGGTCGGGTTCAGCGGCGGAGCCGCCTTCGCCGGCGGCCTCATCCTCGACGACCCGGCGCGCTACGCCGGCGCGGCCATCCTGTCCGGAACACTCCCGTTCGACGCCGGTGTGCCCACGACCGCCAGCCGACTCGCCGGGGTGCCGGTGCTCGTCGCGCATGGCGACGCTGACACCGTCATCCCCCGCGACCTGCTCGAGCGCACGTGGAGTTACCTGCACGACGGCAGCGGAGCCTCCGTCACCGGCGTCCGCGACCCGGGCGGGCACGGCATCAGCGCCGGCGTCCTCGCCAAGCTCAACGACTGGCTCACCGGAGTCGCTACACCCAACGGGACGCCGGCATGAGCACGCGCCCGTTCGAGATCGGCCTGTTCACCTTCGGCGAGATCACCGCCGACCCGGCCACCCGCCGGCCCATCGATCCCGCCGTCCGCCTGCGCGAGTTCATCGACCTCGCCACGATCGGCGACCAGGCCGAACTCGATGTCTTCGGCGTCGGCGAGCACCACCGCCCCGACTTCGCCATCGCCTCCCCCGCCGTCGTTCTCGCCGCCGTCGCCCAGGCCACCGAACGCATACGGCTCACCAGCACCGTCACCGTGCTGTCGACCTCGGATCCTGTGAAGGTGTTCGAGGACTTCACCGCCGTCGACCTGATCTCCGGCGGCCGAGCTGAGATCACGGCTGGCCGCGGCGCCTACACCGAATCCTTCCCCTTGTTCGGCCACGACCTCGCCGACTACGACGAGCTCTTCGACGAGAAGCTCGACCTGCTGCTCGAACTGAACCACAGCGAGCGGATCACCTGGACCGGCAAGCACCGGCCCCCGCTGGTCGATGCCGGCATCTACCCGCGTCCCGTCCAAGCCGAGCTTCCGGTGTGGATCGCCGTGGGCGGGACACCGGCCAGCGTCGAGCGCGCTGGACGACATGGCCTGCCGCTCTACCTCGCCATCCTCGGACAACCCGAACGGTTCGCTCCGCTGGCCGAGCTGTATCGCCAGACCGGAACCGTCGCCGGCCACGATCCGCAAGAACTTCGGATCGGCGTGACCAGCCACTTCTACGTCGAGGAGACCTCGCAGGGCGCCCGCGACACCTTCTACCCGTATTACTCGCGCTACATCGGCAACAACATGCCGAGCGCTCGCGGCCAGCTCCTTTCGCGCGATGCCTTCGATTCCTGGGCCGGCCCCCATGGCGCCTTGTTCGCCGGCAGCCCCCAAGAGGTCATCGACAAGATCCTCTGGGAACACGAGGTGCTCGGCCACGACCGTTTTCTCGCGCAGATCGGCCTCGGCGGTCTCCCCTTCGCTGCCACCGCCCGATCGATCGAGCTCCTCGCATCCGAAGTCCTTCCCGTCGTCCGGCGCGAGACCGCGCCCCAACCGAAAGCAAGCGTCCGATGACCGACTACCAGACAGGAACCCGTCTCCAGGGCAAGGTGGCCCTGATCTCGGGTGGGGCGCTCGAGTGGCGGCAGCAGGCTTGCGGTCACGGGCGGCGGCACAGGAGCCACCGATCTGACCCAACACCAGCGAAAGCCTGAGGAGCCGACATGGCTCGCCCGATGCATGACCACAGCGATCACATGGCCCTCGACGCGGGCGCGCCGGCAAAGGCGTCGCACGCTGGTCACGGTGGTGGGCACGGCAAGCACGCCGGGCATCACGTTGAGATGTTCCGCCGCAGGTTCTGGTGGAGCCTGCTGCTGACGGTGCCCTTGGTCGTGACGAGCCACATGGTGATGGGCTGGTTTGGCTACGACCTCGACTTCTACGGCATCGGCTGGGTCGGCCCGGTTCTCGGCTCGGTCGTGTTCGTGTGGGGCGGCTGGCCCTTCCTCGCCGGCGGCGTACGCGAGGCGAAGGAACGCGCGCCTGGGATGATGCTGCTGATCGCCATGGCGATCACCGTCGCCTACGGCGCATCGGTGGCCACATCGGTGCACTGGCTGGACCTCGACTTCTGGTGGGAGCTCGGCGCGCTGATCTCCATCATGCTGCTGGGCCACTGGCAGGAGATGAAGGCCCTCGGCCAAGCCCAGGACGCGCTCGCCGCCCTCGCTGCGCTCCTCCCCGACGACGCCGACCTGGTCTCTGCGGACGGCTCGGTGGCGACCGTTCCTGCCGACACCCTCGAGGTCGGCGACGTCGTGCTCGTCCGCTCCGGCGCCCGGGTGCCGGCTGACGGTGAGATCGTGGACGGCTCCGCCGAGCTGGACGAGGCCATGATCACCGGCGAGTCGCGGCCCGTCGCCAAGACGATGGGCGACAAGGTCGTCGCCGGAACCGTGTCGACCGACTCTTCGATCCGGGTTCGGGTCACCGCCGTCGGTGATGACACCAGACTCGCCGGGATCGGCCGGCTCGTCGCCGAGGCACAGGAGTCGCGATCACGCAGCCAGGTGCTCGCCGACCGCGCCGCGGCGCTGCTGTTCTACGTCGCCATGGGCGCGGCGGTCATCACCGCAATCGTGTGGACGTCGCTCGGCCACGGTGACGAGGCGATCGTCCGAGTCGTCACGGTGTTGGTCATCTCCTGCCCGCACGCCCTCGGCCTCGCGATCCCACTCACGACGTCACTGTCGAGCGCCATCGCCGCCCGAAACGGGATCCTCATCAAGGACCGACTCGCGCTCGAAGCGAGCCGCACCATTGACGCCGTCCTCTTCGACAAGACCGGCACCCTCACCAAGGGTCAGCACGCCGTCATCGGTGTCGCCGCCGCCAACAGCCACACCGACGACGAGGTGCTGCGCATCGCCGCCGCGGTGGAGGCCGACAGCGAGCACCCGCTGGCACGCGCCATCGTCGCCGCCGCCAAAGACGGCGGCGACGTACCAGCGGCTGCGGGTTTCCGGTCGATCACCGGTCGCGGCGTCGAGGCCTCGGTCGAGGGGGAGGACTACGCGGTTGGCGGGCCGGCGATGCTGCGGGAACGTTCCCTCACCACGCCTGACGAGCTCGGATCATCGATCGCCGCGTGGAAGCAGCGGGGCGCAGCCGTCGTCTACCTCTCCCGCGACGCCGGAATCGTCGGGGCGCTCGCCCTCGAAGACGAGATCAGGCCCGAAGGCCGCCAAGCCGTGGATGACCTGCGGCGCGAAGGACGCCGAGTCGTGATGATCACCGGTGACGCCCAGCAGGTCGCTGACGCCGTCGGCGCCGACTTGGGCGTGGACGAGGTCTTCGCCGAAGTGCTGCCCGAAGACAAGTCGGCCAAGGTCGCGGAGCTCCAGGCGCGCGGCCTGAAGGTGGCGATGGTGGGTGACGGGGTCAACGACGCGCCCGCGCTCGCACGCGCCGATGTCGGCATCGCCATCGGCGCTGGAGCCGACGTCGCCATCGAGTCCGCCGGGCTCATCCTCGCCAGCTCCGACCCCCGAGGCGTGCTCTCGATCATCACCCTCTCCAAGGCCACCTACCGCAAGTCCCTGCAGAACCTCGCCTGGGCGGCCGGCTACAACATCCTCGCCATCCCCCTCGCCGCCGGCGCCCTTCAATGGGCCGGGGTTTCCATGCCGCCCGCGATTGCCGCCGTGCTCATGAGCGTCTCGACGATCGTCGTGGCGTCCAACGCACAGCTCCTCCGACGCCTCGACCTCAAAGCCGCGTGATCGATGTGATGGACCTGCCCAGTTCAGCTGCGACCTTGGTGGCGACCAAGGGCCCCGATGGCGACGGCCTCTCCATTTTCACCGTGTCGACTGTGGGCATGGGCGGCGCTCGATCAACCGACCGACGATCGGACGCCTGATCGACGTGATGACATCGTGATGACAACAGGTCACCGGGGCCGGGGCGCTGCGACACTGTGATTAGCACCTTCATGGCGCCGTGACCTTCGGGTTGTTGGTCAACGCAAGAGGCCCTCGTCCGGACACTGTCCGGACGGCGCTAACCTCAGTCCGTGAGCGAACCTGCCGTTTCGCCCCCTCGACGCCACCGTCTGGAAGTCCGCGTCACGCCTGAACAGGACGCGCTCATCCGCCAGGCCGCAGATATAGAGGACACCACCGTCACCAACTTCGTGCTCGACACCGTGACCACCCAGGCCAAGCGGGTCGTCAAGCAACACCAGGACCTGGTCCTCTCCAACGACGTGTTCGACCGGTTCATCGCCGAGCTCGACAAGCCGGCCAAGTCGGTCCCCGAGCTGGTCGAGCTGTTCACGAAGAACCCGAAGCTCCGCGAAGCGTGAGCCCGTCGAGGGGACTGCGCCTTGCGCGCCTCGCGGTCCACCACGACGTCAACGCCTTCGAGTCCAGCAATGAACGGCTCGACGACTGGCTTCGACGCCATGCGCTCGCCGCGCAACAGATGGACTCAGCCCGGACCTTCGTGCTCGTACGTAACGAACGGGTGCTCGGCTACTTCAGCCTCACCATGGGCTCGGTCCTGCGCGCCGACGCGCCAGTGAAGCTGGTCCGCGGTCTGCCGGCCTACCCGGTTGGCATGGTGCTCCTCGCACGACTGGCCATTGTCCGCGACGAGCAAGGGAAGGGGCTCGGCGCCGCGTTGCTCGCTGAAGCCCTCCGCAAAGCGGTCGCCGCCGGGGAGGCCGCCGCGGCACGGTTGGTCGTCGTTGACGCGATCGACGACGCGGCCGTCGCGCTCTACAAGCGATACGGATTCGTCCCCGCTCTGGACCACGACCGCCGTCTCTACCGCCGAATAAAGGACATCCGCGCCAGCCTCAACCGCGAGTGACGCAGACCCAATGGCGGCTCCAAGAAGACAGCGGACGACAGCTTCGAAAACGCCATGGCCGAGACGATCGGGTTGCTCAAGACCGAGTTGCACCGCAACCCCAACGCGCTCCGCGCCAACGGCAGGCCAATTTGGTCGACCTTCGGGTTCTGCGCGCAACGATCGGCTTTTCCGCCAGTGACCGCCATGACCGCGCAGCGGCCTTGAGCAGGGTCCGCTGCCGTTGCGGTCCACGTCATGAACCGCAGTTGACCACGGTGACGCACCAGTTGGGTTGCAGCCCGGTTGCAGATCGCAGTGATCGCAGAACGCACGGCGCACCTGACCGGGCAGAGTCTCGTTTCTTCGGCCCACATAGCCGGGTGATGGCACTGGCGGTCTCACCGACATGCGCCTTTTTTTGATCGCGGGCGTTCACACTGACCCACACGTTCAACCACCGGCTGAAAGCACCCGGTTACGTCGTGCGACGGCATCCGGCGAGTAGCCGGCCGACCATCTCCTTGCCGCTCGCAAGGTCGTATTCGGGACCGATGATGCACAGGTTGCCGACCGCTCGCATGAGCGTGTACGCGGTTACTCGGGGGTCAAGCTCGCCCGCGGCCGCGGCTGCTTCGATCAGCGACGCGCATGCCGGCACCAGCGTGTCGAGCATGAGCGTGTGAAGGCTGAGCAAGCTGGGGTCCTCCGAGAGAAGCGCGACTCCGAGCCCGTGCTTGGTCACGAGGAACTCGATGAACGCGTCGATCCATCGCGTCAGCGCCTCACTGGGGGCGATCGGTTCCTGCAGGAGGGTCGCGGCCAGCGCAGCGCATTCGTCGACTTGGTGTCGATAGACGGCGGTGACCAGTTCTGCTCGGGTCGGGAAGTGCCGGTAGACGGTACCCACGCCAACGTCGGCGCGCCCGGCGATGTCACGGATCGGGGCCTGAACCCCCTGCACCACGAACTCGGCCGCGGCAGCCGCCAGGAGTGCCTTGCGGGTTCGCTTCGCTCCCGCTTCCCGCACGCCGATCGAATCTGTCATCACAATCCCTGGTCGTTCGCGGAACAATGTTCCGCTCACCTGAGCGGAACATTGTTCCGTCAGTATGGCAGAGCACGTCGTCGACAGGAAGGACCTCCACCATGCCCACCAACGAATTTTCACAGCAGCTGATCGCGATCAAGCCGATCACCGTCCCGGCCCCCGGACGCGCCATCGATCTACAGGTCAAGCTGACCGCTCCCACCTCAGGCCAGGACCTTCCAGTGATCGTGTTCTCCCACGCGAACGCGTGGTCGATGGACGGGTACCAGCCACTCGTTGACCGTTGGGCGGCCGGGTTCGTCGTCGTTCAACCCACCCACCTCGACTCGCGTCGCAACGCCATCGGCTTCGACGACCCCCGGTTCGACACGATCTGGCGCGTCCGGATCGCCGACCTCCACGCGATCCTCGACAACCTGGACGACATCCTCGCCCAGGCCGCAGGGCTCGACACCCGGGTCGATCGCGATCGTGTCACCGTCGTCGGCCACTCCTGGGGCGGCCAGACCGCCGGCACGCTCCTCGGCGCCCGCGTGCTCGACGCCGACGGCACACCAGGAGACGACTTCTCCCACCCCGCGGTGAAAGCGGGCGTGCTCATCGCAGTGACCGGCGCGGGCGAAACGCTCACTCCGTTCGCTGCCGAACACCTCGCGTTCATGAGGCCGGACTACTCGACCATGCGCACCCCGACACTCGTCATCGCCGGCGCCGGAGACCAGTCGGCGATGTCCACACGCGGACCAGACTGGTTCACCGACGCTTACCACCTCAGCCCTGCCCCCAAGAGCCTGCTCACGATCGCCGACGCAGAGCACACCCTTGGTGGCATCGCTGGTGAGCGTGTCGCCGAAACCACCGACGAAGACCCGGCCCGTGTCACCCTCGTCGCCGACGCGGTATCCGCCTACCTGCTCGACGCGCTCGACCTCGACCGCACCAGCTGGACAACACTTCTCGAAGGCGCCGCTGTCAGCGACAACATCTACAGCATCGACAACTGGGGTTGACCGCTTTGACGGACAGCATGCTTACGTGGTCCGCGTCCCTCTCGGCGAGGATAGCGGTGCGGTAAACTGATCGGGTTGGATGATGTCGGAGACGGCCAAAACCTCGTCACAATTGGGGGCAGGCGCCACCGGCACCAATCTTGCGGCACCAGACGTTGCAGTTGTCACACCTCTGCTCGCCCAGGTAGCGCTCGCCGCAGCCGTCGCATTCATAGACCGTGCTGGGCTTGGCCGGTAGCGGCTGGACGGGAGCCGCGTGGCGCCGGCGCCGAATGACCGGCGGTGCCGCGCGAGTCCCCGACAGACGGCGCTTCCGCGATCGGCCGATCGAGCGGACACCGAGGGCGACTCTGGCGTTCGTCGTGCGGAGCGTTGACAAACCGCTGACATTCGTCTTCGAACGTCGCCGCCTTGCAGCACGGCGGTGCCCTGACGAGCCGGTTCACGCCGTTGACCTTCGGGTTCTGAACTCCGCGAAAGAGGCCCTTCCCGACGAACCGACAAGGGCCTCTGACTTGCTGCTTTAGTGGCGGGGGTAGGATTTGAACCTACGACCTTCGGGTTATGAGCCTGACGGCCCGGACCTGCTGTCGTCTGCACTGGTCCGCTCTCGTCGGCGTCCGTGCAGGTCACAGCCATTTCGCTCGTCCAGCTCGTCCGCTCCAGTATCGGCTCGTCGGCCGCCGTCTGCCAGTGGTGCGCTGACAAATCCGCTGACAAGCGATCACCTGTGACACGCCAGCTGTACCCGCGTTGATCAGCCGGCGAGTCCGAGGAACACGAGCATGGCACGGCCGAGTGCCAGCATCTGCTCGTCACGCAGTCGGCCGACACGCTCGCCGAGCTTCGAGCGTGGAACGGTGGTGACCTTGTCCACCATCAGGCTGCACGACTCGCGAAGGCCGTTCACGTCGTCAGCGTCGACGGGGATCCGGAACAGCGGCGCCTCGGTCGGGTCGGTCGTGAACGCGCACACCGTCACCGAGTCGGTCGCGTCGAACCGGTCGTCTTGGACGATCACCACCGGTCTCGGCTTGCCGACATACCCGCTGCCCGCAGCAGCGGTCCAGATCTCGCCCCGCCTCAATCCTCGTCCAGGCTGAGTGCATCGACGAACGCCTGGTCGTCGCGGGCGTGGCGGCTGGACGCAACGGCGGCAGCTTGACGATGTGCCTCGCGGGCGAACTCGGGTGATCGCACATCCGGAACCCAGATCTGCACCGGCCGCAAGCCCTGCGAACGTAGGCGCCGGCGATGCTCACGCACGCGTCGCCTGCCCTCCGGCTCCTCGTGCGTCGCGGCCATACCCGACATGTTACATGTAACGGCGGCGAGCGGGATGGGCCGTTCCCGGTTCGCGCACGCGGCGGGCTGGTGCCTCTATCCGACGATGGCGGCGAGCCGGTCGGCGGCGTCAGCGGCGAATGGCATGGACGCGATCTCGTGGCCGATGCGCTGTGCGGCGGCGCGCACGGCGCCGTCGGCGAGCACGCGTTTCGCCGCCGCCCGCACCACCTCGAGCGACAGCTCGGCCGGGCGGATCACGAGCGCGCAGCCTGCGGCTTCGGCGTTGGCGGCGTTGAGGAACTGATCGGCGGCCTGCGGCAGGCACACCTGCGGCAGGCCCGCAGCGAGCGCGGCGAGGAACGTGCCCGACCCACCGTGCGAGATCACCGCGGCGCAGTGACCCAGGAGGTCTTGTTGGGCGATGTAGCGGGCCACGTGCACATTCGGCGGCTGGGCGCCCAGCGCGTCGGGGTCCCCCTGCGGTCCGACCGTTGCGACCACCCGCACCGGAAGGTCGGCGACCGCGGTCAGTACCGTGGCGAGCACCGTCTCGCTGCTGAAGACCGTCCCGAGCGTCACATACAGCAGCGGCGCCTCGGGGGCCGCCGTCACCCAGTCCGGGACCGGCTCGCCCGCGGTGGCCAAACCCTCGGGACGCACCAGCTGTCTCGGCCCGAGGTGCGACGCGTCACCCGCGTGCAGGCTCGGTGGGTAGACGTCGAGATACAGATGGTCGTAGCAACCGCAGAACGGGCGCGGATCAAGTCCCCGCTGCACCCACAGCGGCGCGACCTCGGCGGCAGCGGCGACCACGCGAGCCGCCGGGAGCAGCGCCCCGAACGAGTGCGTCGCGTTCGGCACGCCCAGCTCGTTGGCAACGATCGGTCCAGCCAGCTCAGCCGCATCGCACACCACCACATCCGGAGCCCACCGCGGTGCGATTCCGATCAGGCCCTCGAGCATCGCCGACGCCCGCACTGCGCCGAACAAGCGTGGGAACGTGAAATCCGGCAGCTCGTGCGGCGCCAACTGACGTGCTTCCGGGAACCGGGCATGGAACTCCCCCATGCCGTCCACTTCATCCAAGCCTGCTTCAACGGCATCGACGCCAGCGCCACGTAGACGTTCGCAGCCGCTCCGCGCGGTCGCCCACAACACGCTGTCGCCTCGCGCCGCGAGCGCCGTGGCGAGCGGCAGCATCGGATGGAGATGCCCGACGCCCGGCACCGAGGTGAACAACACGCGCATCCCCTCATCCTCCCAGGCTGCCGCAGCCGCCGCGCAGAGCGCTCGAAAGCGGCTTCGTCGCCCAGCTGTCGATGGACTCCCCGACCTCCGGCCTCGGTCAGCGGTCGGAGCAGTCCTCTCGTACGTTGTCGCTGGAGAACGTCGGCCTCGTCCGTCTACGTACATGTTGGCGTAGGTCAGCGGCACTCTCAACGTCGGCCGTCCGGCGTCGTCCGGGCCGGTCCGTCGTCGTCCGTTTGACACGTTCTTTTGACACGTAGGCGGCTTCGGCGACCTCGACCACATTGGCAACCGCAGCGACGAACTGCCGGGTGGACGCGGCACGGTCGCTGAACACGTCAAGCTCGAGGTGCGCCCATCCCTCGATGGCGTCGGCGCACCGCCCGACCCAGAGCCCAGGGGACACCGAAGTCGGTCAGCTGCTGTCGCCCCTCGGGCGTGGTGCTGTCGCCTGCGATCCAGACCAGGAGCGCGGCGGGAAGCATCCCGTTGGAGATCTCACCGATGGGGCAGAGATGGAAGCCGAGGTCGACGAGAAGTCCGCCGCTGGCGCCGGCGGGCCGCTGGGTAAGGTCGAGTCCGGGTCCGCGAGCGCCCGTTCGCTGGCCCCGGCCGAGACCCAGGCCGATGAGCGCGCCGCCGCGGCCGAACATCGAGCCGATGGCGACCATCAGTCCACCGAGTCCGGCGAGCAGCTCGGTCGTCTTCAGGGTGTTGCGGAGCATCGTGGCGCTCCTTGGTAACTCGATGCGGGCGTTTGGCCGGAGGTGTAGTTGGGGCTCGCGGTACACGACCGGTTCGTCGTCTGATCCGCGGGCCTCGTCGTCGAGGGACCATCGCAGCTGGAACTCGATCTCCTCGGCCGCATCGCCTCGTTCGTGCTCGACGCTGAACTCGGCTCGTGCCGGCACGTGCATCCGCTCGCCAGTGACCTGAATGCGGAACGGTTGTCCAGACTCGAGCGCGTCAGCCAAACGGCGGAGCCCTCCGACCCTGGACGTACGGCTGCAGCTATGTGGTGGCGGGGGTAGGATTTGAACCTACGACCTTCGGGTTATGAGACTCATGGACAGCCCATCTCGCCCGTATGCGCCTGTGGGCACCAATGTGCCCCCGTAGGTCGTCGTAGCTGGTCAGGGGCGATGTCGGCAGCGGTTTCGCCTGCTCCAGTGTGCAGCCGTAGGCGGTGAGAGGTCGGTGTTGCGCTGACAAATCCGCTGACAAGTGCACAGCTGACGAACGGGACCAGTTGATCGGCTTCGACCCTCCTGGGACTGCGCGTTCGCGCTGGTCAAGCGTCGGCATGCTCCAGTGCGTCCAGGGTGACCTCGATCTCCCGACCTTGAAACGACACGACGATTCGCACGTCGCCGCCGAGAGCGCCGAGATAGCTGTGCAGGGTGGAGACGAGCAGGTCGGAGCGCTTCTCGATCTTTGCGATGTTCGCCTGAGACACACCGAGGCGTTCGGCGAGCTCGGTCTGGGTCAAGTCGAAGGCATGACGAACAGCGGCGAGACCCATGGCATAGCGGCGGTCGGCCTCTTTCATCTCGGCTCGATGCTCGGCGATCTTGTCGGCCGAGTCGGGGGTGGCGAGCAGAGCATCGACCTCGTCGGTGATGTCTGTGAAATCACGTTCGCTCATGGGTGCTCCTCCGAAGGGTGTTCGCGTATCCACTGGTCGACTGCTGCTTCGGCTCGGACGGTCGCCGAGTCGTACCAAACGTCGCTAATCCCGGCCTTGTCCCCGCCGAGGAGGGCAACCACCGCCGTCACGTCGTCGGGGAACCAGCACAGGATCCTCACTGCCACCTGCGGGTCGTAAGGATGAGCGACCCGCCAGATCTCGTGCCGATGGGCCTGGCGAACGTGTTTGATGGTGGCAGTGTCCTCGGTCGGCTTCACCGGAAGGTCTCGCAGCACGCTGAGGAGAGCGCCGGTGCGAGTGAGAGTCGGGCCACCGCCCTCCTTGACGTTGGCGAACCAGACGCTGAAGTCACGACCGGCCTGGATCCTCACCACGCCACTATAACCCTGAGCTACTACAACCTCAAGGTTATTTCCATTGAGTTTGCGTGGTGACGAGGGCGGCCAGGTCGCCGACGAGCTCGTCAAGCACCTGCTCCTCATACACCGCAACGCCGGCCTCGCTCATGGCCGCACCGACGTCAGCGTCCCAGGGTGAGCTCGCGGTCCGCCCGGTGAGCGCCACCGACCCGAGCCCTCGACTCAGCGCGCTCCGATAGTCGGCGGCTCCGAACTGCCATGCCTGCGCACCAGGAACCTTCCGGGCGAGAACGCCTGCGATAGCCAACCCGCGCCAGTCGAAGTCGCCGTGGTATCGAACGGTGGCTCCCGCGGCGACCAGACCATCGAGCACGACCAGCGCCGCGGTCGACGGCATGCCGTCCAGACACACCACGGTCGGAGACCGATCGCCGAGCTCGTCCGCCGCCGCGGCGACTACCGCAGGGTTCTCGCACACGAACACGATTCCGCCAGCCGGAGGGCCCGCCCGCCAGGACGACGTCTGTCGGAGGGTGAGGCGGAGCGGCTCGGCCGGCCACCCTGGGAGGTTGAGGACGAGGACATCACACGAGAGGTCGTCGCAAGCAACGCCCGCTTCGGACCAGCCGCGTCGCCAGTCTGCGGCGTCGACCGGGAACGGCTGCTCGGCCAACCAAGTGAGCGCGTGGATCGCGAGCGTCCCGGCAGGCCTGCCCCGATCGAGTCCATGGGCGTCCCCAGTGATCGCGGCTGCCAACACCGCGAGGCGGTGACCAGCATGCCCACCATCCAATGCGCCGACCACATCGAGAGCGGTCGACAGGGCGTTGCCCTGTTGATCGCCAGCGAGTCGACGGGCAAGGCCGGTGCTACGGACATGGTCGATCCAGCCGAGCACCGCCGGGTTCTGGACCACAGCGCGATGGGCCGCCAGCTCGGCCCAGAGCCGTGCCCGGCCCGCGTCGCTGTGCTCCTTGGCGGACCGCCGGTCGACGAGCGGTCCGCCGAGCGTCGAGAGGAGGTCGAGCAGACCGCGACCGACCACGGATGTGCGTAATGCCCGGTCGAGGGCGGCAAGCGATACCCGGAGCGAACCATCGATGGGGCGGCGGACCCCGAGGAGCCCTGCGATTGCATCTGCCTCGTCCTCTGTCAGGTTCTTCAGCGTGAGCGGGGTGCCCTCGAGGGAGAGGCCGTTGGTCTCGACTCGGCGTCTTGCGGCCGTCCAGAGCGGTTTGTACGCCGGCTGGTCAAGCAGATCCACCGCGTCAGGCCTCGGCCATCGCCGCGCCGTCCCAGCGGACGGCGAACGCAGACACACCCTCGAGCGGAGGTTGGCGCGGCAGGTCGTACACCATCAACGCCGGCACCTGTTCGGGGCCGAGGAGCTCCGGCGTCTTCCGCAACAGGCCCACCGCGGTCCGGACTGCAACGTCCGCGGAGTCGAGCTCCCACCGCAGTTGGACACTTTTGCCACTCGCGGTCGGGCGATCGGCGAGCGAGCGGTTGATGCGTCCGACCAACTCGTCGGCGTCGTTGAGCAGCTCCCGAAGGGCCTCTGACACCCGGGTCAGGAGGTGGCGCTCGAAGATCTCCCGGTCACGCTCCGACAGCAGTTCCTCTTGCCGGGCGACCTGATTGCCGAGTTCCTCGCCAAGTGACAACACCGAAAAGGTTCCGGCGTCCGAGGTGACTTCGACGACGGCAACGTGGTCGACGTAGGAGAGACTCGGGTCATATCCGCGGCCTAGCTCGTCGAGGAGCTGCCGGTATCCGCGTTGGAGGGCGTTGTCGTCCGGCTCGGCGCTGACATCTCGTCGTCGTGACCCGCCTTGCCACCGGCCTACCGAAGGTCGCGCCGCCTCCTGCCTAGGCCGCACCTCGGCTTGGCCTCGGCCCGCCGGGGAACCGGGCCTCAACGAAGACGGTCGACCACGCGCCACTCGTCGTCGGTGAGCTTGGTCGGATTGCCCGCCATCGGCTGCCGGATGATGCTGGCCTGCTCGAACCCACCTGCGGCGAGGAGGTCAGTCTTGAGGATCGGGTGATCCACCCTGACCTAGGTGGCCGCTGAAGTATGCGGTGTTCACGCTCCGGCGGTAGGGCAGGCGGCCAGGAGCAGGTGACGGCCGTTAGGCGTTATGGCTGGGCCGATACGCTCCGCGATCCCTCGGATCGTCACCGGGTGTCCCACGACCCTGCGGGATCGTCGCCGGAGAAGCGCCCGGAGCACCGGACGGCCGACAACAGCCTCTCTCAGGCCGGGTTCGCCACCCTTCGTCAACACGATGATGAAGCCCCACACCCGGCGCATGCGCTCGGTCGCCGGGTCGAACCAGCGGCCCAGCAGGCCATAGTCGACCTGAGCCTCTTCGCCGGCCGGCGGGGTGTCACGCAGGACCCGCACGGCGTCGCGGGCCACCTCGGTGTCGAAATTGGCCCAGATGAACCGGCGCAGCGAGGACTCCGAGGCGACCAGGCCGTGGTCGTCGCGCAGGCGCTGGTGGATGGTGGCGACGGTCACCATCCCGAGCCAGTCTTTGATCCGCTCCCGGTGGGCCTCGATCTCCGGCCAGGTGACATGCGGCCGTCCTCATGGACTGCCGCATGCCCGGAATGGACGGCTTCGAGGCCACCATGGCCATCCGCCGGGAAGAAGGCGATCGCCAACGCCGATCATCGCAATGACGGCCAGCGCCATGCGCAGCGATCGGGATAGGTGCCTCGAATCCGGCATGGACGACTTCTTGTCCAAGCCCTTTCGCCGTTCGGACCTCGTGACCACCGTACGCAAATGGGTTGCCCCGGGGAGCGCCCCCACCACGGAGGAGAACCGTAGCCCATTGGATCAGGCTTCGGTAGCGGAGCTCCGCGACATCGAGACACAGAGCGGCCAACCCATCCTCGACGTGCTTGTGGATAGCTTTCTTTCCTCGGCCGACGAGTCCGTGCGCAAGTTCACGATCGCCATGGATGTGCGCGACTTCGACGGGCTCGTTGCCGTCGCCCACCGCCTCACCGGGGGCAGCGGCGCGGTCGGGGCCCTCCGTGCCGCCGAGGCGTTCTCGGAGTTGGAGCGTGCCGGTCGTACGCGCGATCTAGCGGGTTGTGCCACAGCGGTCGCCAACGTCGAGGTCGTGCTCGCACGGACACGACCAGCGCTCGAGGCCGAACGGGCACGGAGCGTCGGCACCGGGCCCGGGATTCGACATGATGCATCCGAGCCGGGGTCCGCCGCGGTTCCGCCGAACGTAGAGAGCCGGACCTGCCCGGAGTGGCCGATAGCCTCCAGCACCATGGAGGTCGTACGGTCGGTCGGTCTCTTCGCGTTGGCGGTCTGGCGGAGATCGGCGGCGGCTACCTGATGTGGCGATGGCTTCGCCACGACGCTGCGATGTGGATCGGGCTCCTCGGTGCGCTCGGACTCGTGATCTATGGCGCAATCCCGACGCTGCAACGCCAGGAGTCCTTCGGTCGCATCTATGCCGCCTATGGCGGCGTCTTCGTCGTCCTGTCCCTGCTGTGGGGTTGGCGCCTCGACGGCATCCGCCCCGACCGGTGAGACGTCGCCGGCGCCGTCGTCGTATCGATCGGGGTGGGGCTGATCTACTTCGCCCCCCGTCATTCCGCTTGACCTTCAAGGCGACTCGAACCCCGCCGTCGATGGCGGTGAAGCGCGTCGAGCGTCCGTATGGTGAAGGCGATGTTCGACCTCTGCGTTCAGAACTCGGAAGGACGGGTCGACAGACACTGCCGTGAGCGCATCGGTCCGCCGCGTGCCTGAGCAGCTGGGCGGGCAGTTCGACCAGGTCCTCACCGCCGCGCAGGCGGGCGCCGGCTGGGCGGCGGAGCGTCTGTGGAGGAGTCTGGCGCCGGCAGTGGCGGGCTACTGCGCGTGCAGGGGGCAGCGGATCCCGACGACGTCACGAGCGAGGTGTTCGTCGGTGTGCTCCGCAGCCTGGCGTCGTTCTCGGGAAGCGAGGAGCAGTTCCGCTCCTGGGTCTTCACCATCGCCCACCGCCGCCTGGTCGACGAGCGGCGCCGAGCGGGCCGCCGTCCGCAGGTGTCGCACGACGCTGACCCGCACGAGGACATCGCGACCGCGAGCGCCGAGCACCAGGCGCTGCAGCGCCTGAGCGCCGACCGCGTCCGCCAGCTGTGCGAACGGCTGGTTCCCGACCAGCGCGACGTGCTGGTGCTGCGCCTCATGAGCGGCCTGACCGTCGAGGAGGTGGCGGCCGCCCTGGGCAAGTCCCCCGGCGCCGTCAAGGCGCTCCAGCGGCGGGCGCTGATGGCATTGCGGAAGATTCTCGACCGGGAGGGCATACCCCTGTGAGCGGGACCGGCGATTACGACACCGAGATGTTCCGACGCCACCACATCGACGACGCCGCCCTCGAGGCCTTCTTCTCCGGCAATGGGGCCGACGAAGAGCTGGCTCCGCTGGCGGCGTTCGCCGAGGAACTGCGCAGCGTGGCGAGTGGGCCGCTCCCGGCTCCCTCGATGCAGTTGGCGGCGATGCTGGCCGACGGCTTCTCCACCGACAAGGGCGACCTGCTGGCGACAGCAACAAGCAACGTCCCCGGGCCTGCGCCGCAGGTGGCCGGACTACCGAAATGGAGAAGGAAGAGAATGATCATCGGAGAGTTCATCGCCGGTCTCAGCGTGGCGGCCAAGGCGACCTTCGGCATCAGCATGGCGGCGGCCAGCGTGACCGCAGCCGGCGCTGCGGGCGCCCTGCCCGCTCCCGCTCAGCACGCCGTGTCGGCCGCAGTCGAGGCGGCCACGCCGTTCTCGTTCCCCGACAAGGCCAACGACCACGCTGACTTCGGGAAGAAGGTCAGCACCGACGCCCGCGACGGCGGCGTCGACGGCAAGGAAGTGAGCGAGGACGCCAAGCACAACGGCGACGCCCACCGGGCCGACGGTGCCGGCAAGCCCACCGCCCCCGGCCAGAACGGCCTCGACAAGGCCAACACGACCCCCGCCGCCGGACACGTCCCGACGTCGTTGCCCTCCGGACAGCCGGCCACCGCCGGTGCGCAGGGCTCGACCGGCCTCGGCACCGCCAGCGGCACCCCGGCCGCCGGCCACACCCCCTACTCGGTCCCCGTGGGCGCTCCGGGTGAGACCCCTCCGGCCGATGCCGGCTCGCAGAGCTCGGCCGGTCTCGACGCCGCCGGCACCACGCCGGCCGCTGGCCACCTGCCGGGCTCGGTTCCTCCGGCCCCCCACGCCGGGCGGCCGTAAGCGCACCCGTTTCCCGGGGGAGAGGAAGGCCCGCAGGCGCTCGCCTGCGGGCCTTCCTCGCGCTCCCCGGCCGGAAGAGCGTCACCGCGCCTCGGGGCCCGGCGGTTCGCTTCAGCACTGGCAACCGCCATCGGCAGCGGCATCGGCGCCCGCCACCCCCGAGCGCCACCGGCCGGTGCGGCGCCGCCCGGCCTGGCGGATCCAACGGAGGGCCTCGGGCGCGGTGGAGGCGCACGGCCCGCCGACGCCTGCCGGGCGCCGCACCATCACGACCGCCACCCCCGCCTGCCGGGCGGCCGTCAGCTTGGCCGTGCCGCCGCCGCTGTTCCTCGTCAACAGCGCGTCGATGCCGTGGGTGCGCAGCAGCACCGACTCGGCGTCGACCGGGAACGGAGGCCGGGCCACGATCGAGGTGGCGTCGGCCAGCGGCAGCGGCCCCGGCGGGTCGATCGAGCGGACCACGAAGTGCGTGTCGACGAGACGGGCGAACGCCAGCAACTCGTGGCGCCCGGTGGTGAGGAGCACCCGGCGGGCGCCGATCTCCTCCAGGCGGAGAGCGGCTTCGTCGAGCGTCCCGACGTCGTCCCACTCGTCGCCCGGGCCGGGCCGCCAGGCGGGACGCAGCAGCCGCAGCCGCGCGACGCCGGCGGCGGCGGCCGCCGCCGCCGCATGGCCGGGCATGCGGGCGGCGAACGGATGGGTGGCGTCGACCAGGAGGTCGTAGCCGCCCCGGCGCAGCTCGCCGGCGAGACCCTCGACCCCGCCGAAGCCGCCGGTGCGGGTGTGACACGGGAGCGCCGCCGGCGCCGCCGTCCGGCCGGCGAACGACGCCACCACCTCGACGCCCGGCTCCGGCGCCAGGAGGTGGGCGAGCTGGGAGGCCTCGGCCGTGCCGGCCAACAGCAGCACCCGAGTCAAGCTCACCCGGAGGTCGTCCTGCGCAGCAGGTAGGTGTCGAACATCCAGCCCTTCCAGGCCTTGGCCTCGGCCCGGATGCGCCCGATGTCGGCGCCGCGGCGGTGGAGCGGACCGGACACGAGGATCTCGTCGTCGGTGCCGAGGTAGGCGCCCCAGTAGATGTCGATGTCGTCCCCTACGACCTCGGCGACCTCGGCGAACGCGCCCTCGCCGTCGAGCATGACCACCACGTTGTCGACGTGGCCGGCGATGTCCTACGCCAGCCGGCGCCCGGTGGTGATCCGGACCGCCCCGCCGACGCGGTTCAGCGCGACCCGGTGGCGGGCGGCCAGGGCCGACACGGCGCTGATCCCGGGGATGACCTCGTAGTCGAAGCTCACCCGGCCCCGCCGGAGGACGGCCTCGATGATGGCCAGCGTGCCGTCGTACAGGCACGGGTCGCCCCACACGAGGAAGCCGCCGGTCTCGTCCTCGCCCAGCTCGTCCTCGATGAGCCGCTCGTAGCGCAACGCCCGCTCGTCGCGCCAGGCCTCGACGGCCGCTTCGTAGGCCGGCGCCGTGCAGTCGCGCACGGGGTCGTCGACAGAGACGAGCCGGTACGACGACGGGTCCTCGATGTAGCGGTCGCAGATGTCCCGGCGCAGCCGGGCGAGGTCGTCGTTGGCCGCGCCCTTCTCGACCACGAAGAACACGTCGACGCGGTTGAACGCCTTGACCGCCTGGACGGTGACGTGGTCGGGGTCGCCCGCCCCGATGCCGATCACGCACAGCTGCTTCACACGCTGGACTCCCGGGGTGGCCGTTGCCCTATGTCGTACCCTATGTCGGTGCGCAAGACCTCGGTCTACCTCCCCGAGCCGCTGAAGCGCCGGCTGGAGGCGGTCGCCGCCCGCACGCGCCGGTCCGAGGCCGAGCTGATCCGCCAGGCGGTCGAGCGCCTGGTGACCGACGGGGCCGGGCCCTGCGAGCCACCCGACCCGCCTGTCCCGGGCCGTCTCGTGGGCGTCGGCGTCGGCCCCGGTGCCGCCGACCTCGTCACCGTCCGGGCCGTGCAGGCGCTGCGGCGGGCCACCGTCGTGGTCGCGCCCTGCACGTCGGGGGAGGCGATCGGGCGGGCGGAGACCATCGTGCGCGGCGCCGCGCCCGACATCGCCGTCGAGCGCCTCGTGTTCGCCATGACGCCCGACCCCGAAGAGCGCGCCGGGGCGCTGGACGCCGCTGCCGCCAGGGTGGCGGCCCTGCTGGAGGCGGGCGGGGAGGTGGCGTTCGTGACCATCGGCGACCCGAACGTGTACTCCACGTTCTCCTCCGTGGCGGCGGCCGTGGTGGCGGCGAACCCGGCCACGCCGGTGGCCACCGTTCCCGGGATCATGGCGTTCCAGTACTCGCCGCCAGGTCGGGGACGGTGCCCGTCGACGGGCAGCAGTCGTTCCTCGTCCTGCCGGCCAACGCCACCAGGGCCCCACTGGCCGACGCCCTGGCCGACCCGACGCGCACCGTCGTGGTGTACAAGGGGGGCGGGCGCATGCCCGCCGTGGCCGCCGCCCTGCAGACGGCGGGACGGCTCGCCGGTTCCGTGCTCGGCGAGCTGCTCGGCATGCCCGGCGAGCGGGTCACCCCCGTCGCCGACGTGGCCGACCGGCCCGCCAGCTACCTGTCGTCGGTCATCGTCCCGGCCACCGCCGGCGGCGACGGTTGATCTCCTTCGTCGGCACCGGACCCGGCGCCCCCGACCTGTTGACCCTGCGCGGCGCCGAGCGCCTGGCGGCGGCCCAGATCGTGGTGTGGGCGTCGTCGCTGGTGCCCGAGGCCGTGCTCGGGCACTGCCCGGGCGACGTGGTGGTCCACGACTCGGCGGTGATGACCCTCGAGGACGTGCTGGCCGTGTTCGCCGGCGCGCCCGATACCGCCAGGATCGTCCGGCTCCACTCGGGCGACCCCGGCGTCTACGGCGCCATCCAGGAGCAGCTCGACTGGTGCCGGGCCAACGGTCGCAGCGTGGAGGTCGTCCCCGGGGTCACGTCGGTGGCGGCCGCCGCCGCCACCCTCGGCCGCGAGCTCACCGTCCCCGGCCTGTCGCAGAGCGTCGTGCTGACCCGCCTGGCCGGCCGGACGGCCGCGTCGATGCGGCCCGGGGAGGGCGTGGCCGCCTTCGCCCGGGCGGGCGTGACGATGGCGGTGTTCCTCTCGGGCGCCAGGCCGGAGGAGCTGCAGGGCGAGCTGCTTGCGCCCGGGAGCGGCTACGACGGGTCGACCCCGGCCGCCGTGGTCGTCCGGGTGAGCTGGCCCGACGAGCGGGTCGTCGCCACGACGGTCGGTGGCCTGGCGGCCGCCATCCGGGCCACGGGGGCGACCCGCACCGTCCTGGTCCTGGTGGGCGACGCGCTGGCCGACGCGCCCGTGCCGGCCCGCAGCCACCTCTACTCGCCGGGCCACTCGACGACCTTCCGGCTCCGCAGCGCGCCCGGGACCACCTCGGGCCGGCCCAGCCGCGTCGGACGGCCCACGGGCGGCAATGGCTGAGCGGGTGTCGATCGTCGGCCTCCACGGCGGCGCCTGGTACGGGCCCTCGGCCGAGCGGGCTCTGCGGGGCGCCGACCTGCTCGTCGGCGCCGCCCGCCAGCTCGAGGACCTCGCACCGGCCGGCCTCGGCGGCGAGCCGGTCGAGCTGTGGGGCCGCATGGACGAGCTGGCGGAGCTGTGCGCCGGCCGGGCGGCGCAGGGCCGGCGGGTGTGCGTCCTGGCCGCCGGCGACCCCGGCTTCTTCGGCGTCGTCCGCCTGCTCGCTGCCCGCCTCGGCCCCGACGCCCTCGACGTCCACCCGGCACCGTCGTCGGTGTCGCTGGCCTTCGCCCGTGCCGGGCTCCCGTGGGACGACGCCGTGGTCGCCACCTGCCACGGCCGGCCGCTCGCCGGCGCCGTGGCCGCCGTCTCCGGCTCGCCCAAGGCGGCCGTCCTCGTGTCGCCCGACTCGCCACCCGAGGCCCTCGGCGCCGCCCTGGTCGCCGCCGGCTGCCCCGAGCGTGACGTGTGGGTCTGCACCCGCCTCGGCGAGGGCGACGAGTCAGTGGTGTGCACCGACCTGGCCGGGCTGGCCGGGGGCTGCTTCGACCCCCTGTCGGTGGTCGTGCTCGTCTCGCCCGGTGCCGGCGTCGCCGGCGCAGCCGGGGTGGCGTGGGGCCTCGACGAGGCGGCCTACGAGCACCGCGCCGGGATGATCACCAAGGCCGAGGTGCGGGCCGTCGCCCTCGCCAAGCTGTCGCTCCCGCCGAGGGGCGTGCTCTGGGACGTGGGAGCGGGGAGCGGGAGCGTGGCGGTGTAGGCGGCCCGGCTGGCGCCGGGCCTGCGGGTGCTCGCCGTCGAGCGCGACCGGGAGGCGTGCGGGCGGATCCGGAGCAACGCCCGAGGCACGGCCGTCGCCGTGGTGGAGGGCGAGGCGCCCGCCGCCCTCGACGCCCTCCCCGATCCCGACCGTGCCTTCCTGGGCGGCGGCAGCATCGGGGTCCTCGACGCCGTGCTGGCCCGGCTGCGCACCGGCGGGCGGGTGGTGGCCACCTATGCCGTGCTGGCAACGGCTGCCGCCGCCGCCGACCGCCTCGGCTCGCAGGTGCAGCTGACGGTGAGCCGCGGGGTGCCGGCCGGCGCGGCGGGCCCGATGCGCCTGGCGGCTGAGAACCCGGTGTTCGTGGCGTGGGGGCCGCGGTGAAGGTGATGACCGTGTCGGTCACCGAGGCGGGCCGGGCCGTCGCCCGCCGGCTGCCGTTCGAGGCCGTGCACGGGCGGTTGGGTGACACCGTCCGGGCCCGGTGGCGGGAGGTGGACGGCTTCGTCCTGTGCTGCGCGGCCGGCGTGGCCGTGCGCGTGGTGGCGCCGCTGCTGGCCGGCAAGCACGACGACCCGGCCGTGGTGTGCGTCGACGAGGCCGCCCGCTTCGCCATCGCGCTGTGCGGCGGCCATGCGGGAGGCGCCAACGCACTGGCCCGTGAGGTGGCCGCCCTGCTCGGCGCCCAGCCGGTGGTGACGACGGCGACCGACGCGGCGGCGATCCCGGCGCTCGACGCCCCGCTCGGGTTCGTCGCCCGCGGCGACGTGGCTGGCGTGTCGCGCCGGTGGCTCGACGGCCAGGTCCCGGTGGTCGAGGGGACCCTGCCGTGGCCGGTGCCGTTCGAGGGCGGGAGCGGGCCCGGGCGGGTGCTCGTCACCGACGAGGCGGTCGACCCCGGCGCCGGTGAGGTGGCGCTGCACCCGCCGTCGCTGGTCGTCGGGATCGGCGCGTCGAGCGGCGCGCCGGCCGGCGCCGCCGCCGACCTGCTCACCTCCGCCCTGGCCGGTGCCGGGCTGAGCGGCCACGCGGTCGGGGTCGTGGCCACCATCGACCGCCGGGCCGGCGATGCGGTGGTGACCGCCCTGGGCCGGCCGGTCCGCTCCTTCCCAGCGGCCGCGCTGGCGGGCGTGGCCGTCCCCAACCCGAGCGACGTGGTGGCCGCCGGGGTCGGCACCCCGAGCGTGGCCGAGGCCGCCGCCCTCCTCGCCGCCGGGCCGGGCGCCCGGCTCGTGGTGGAGAAGCGCAAGGGGGCGGAGGCGACCGTCGCCGTGGCCCGCCGGGCCGGTCCGGAAGGGTCGCTGGCCGTCGTCGGCCTCGGGCCCGGCCACCCCCGGCACCGCACGCCGGCCGCCACCACGGCCGTGCGGTCGGCCGAGGTGGTGATCGGCTACGGGCCCTACGTCGACCAGTGCGCGGACCTCGTATCCCCCGCCCAGGTCGTGGTCCGCAGCACGATCGGCGCCGAGGCCGACCGCTGCGCCGAGGCGCTGCGCCGGGCCGGCGGCGGGGCCCGGGTGGCGCTGGTGTGCTCGGGCGACCCGGGCGTGTTCGCCATGGCCGGCCTGGTCCTCGAGCAGGCGCCGGCGGCGGGGGGGCCGCCGGTCGAGGTCGTCCCCGGCGTGACCGCCGCCGCCGCCGCCGGGGCCCTGCTCGGCGCGCCCTTCGGCCACGACCACGCCTTCGTGAGCCTGTCCGACCTGCTCACCCCGTGGGCCGTGATCGAGGCCCGGCTGCGGGCCGTGGCCGAGGGTGACCTCGCCGTGGCGCTGTACAACCCACGCTCGCAGCGCAGGACGTGGCAGCTCGACCGGGCCCGCGAACTGCTCCTCGAGGCCCGGCCGCCCCGGACCCCGGTCGGCATCGTCACCGATGCCACCCGGGCGGGCGAGAACCTCCGCATGACCACGCTGGCCGAGCTGGACACCGCCGACGTCGGCATGCTCTCGATCGTGGTCGTCGGCAGCTCCTCGACGACGCTGGTCGGCTCCCGCATGGTCACCCCGCGGGGCTACCGATGACCGTCCACCCCATCGAGCAGGAGAGCTACCGCATCCTGGCCGAACGGGTAGACCTGTCGGCGTTCCCGGACGGCGAGCAGGCCGTCGTGGCCCGCATGATCCACGCCACCGCCGACGTCGTCTTCGCCAGGACGGCCAGGATCGGCGCCGTCGCCGTGCGGGCCGCGGTCGGCGCGCTGCGGGCCGGTGCTCCCGTCGTGGTCGACGCCGCCATGGTGGCGGCGGGCGTGCCCGGCCTCGCCACCATCTGCCTGCTGGCCGAGGTGAAGGCCGCCCCACCGGGCTCGACCCGCTCCGCCGCCGCCATCGCGCTGGCCGCCGAGCGCTACCCGGCCGGCGCCCTGTGGGTCATCGGCAACGCCCCGACGGCGCTGGCCGAGCTGCTGGCCCTGCACGCCTCCGGCGCCGTCGAGCCGGCGGCGGTGATCGGCGTGCCCGTGGGCTTCGTCGGCGCGGCCGAGGCCAAGGCCGCCCTGTGGGCGTCGCCGCTGGCTCCCCGCAGCATCACCGCCCTCGGCGAACGGGGCGGCAGCCCGGTCGCCGCCGCCGCCGTGAACGCCTTGATCCGACTGGCCGAAGGGACCCCCACGTGCTGATGAGCCGACTGACCGGCGTCGACCCGGCGACCGGTGCCCCCACCACCCTGCCGGCGCCTCCCGCCGGCGAGGGCCTCCTCCTCGTCGCCCACGGGTCGAGGAGCGCGGCGGGGGTGGCCGAGGCCCTGGCGCTGGGCGACGCCGTCGCCGCCGCCCGCCCCGAGTTCGCCGTCGCCCTCGGCTTCCTGGAGCTGGCCGACCCCCCCGCCGGCGCCGTCCTGGACCGGCTCGTCGCCGAGGGGTGCCGCCGCGTCACCGTGCAGCCGCTCATGCTCTTCGCCGCCGGCCACGGCAAGAGCGACGTGCCGGCGCTGGTGCTCGAGGCCAGGGAGCGGGACCCCCACGTCGAGTTCGTCTTCGGCTCGCCCCTCGGCGTCGTCCCCGAGCTCCTCGCCGCCGCCGCCGCCGACCTCGAGGCGGCCGGCGCCTCCGGGCTCCCCCTGGTCGTCGTCGCCCGCGGCACATCGGACCCTGATGCGAACGCCGAGGCGGTCAAGGCGGCCCGCCTGCTGGCCGAGTGGACGGGGTCGACGTGGGTCGACGTGGGCTTCACCGGTGTGACGTGGCCGGCGGTGCCCGAGGTGCTCGACCGGGCGGCGCGCCTCGGCCACGCCCGCGTCGGGCTGTTCTTCTGGTTCCTCGCCACCGGGAAGCTCGTCGAGCGCGTCCGCCGGCAGGTCGTCGCCTTCGAGGACGGCACGGGCGTCGAGGTGGTCGACGCCGGCTACTTCGGCCCCGACCCCCGGTTGGTCCCCGTGGTGCTCCAGCGCCGGCACGAGGCCGTGGCCGGCCTGCACCGCGTCAACTGCGACACGTGCTCGTACCGGGCCGAGTGGCCGGGCCTGGCCGACCGCGCCGGCCAGCCGCGCGGGGTGGGCCACTCGGCCCTGGCCGCCGCCCACCGCCACGGCCACGGCCACGGCCACCCCCACGGTTGAGCACGCTGCGGTGACCGCGCTCGGGCCCCGTGTCGTGATCGCCGGCGTGTCGTCGGGGGTGGGCAAGACCACGGTCGCCACCGGGCTGCTGGCCGCCCTCGCCGCCCGGGGCACCAGCGTGGCCGCGGCCAAGGTCGGCCCCGACTTCATCGACCCCGGCTACCACGCCCTGGCCTGCGGACGCCCCGGCCGCAACGTCGACCCGTGGCTGTGCGGGCCCGCCGCCGTCGGGCCACTGGCCGCCGTGCCGGCCGGGGGGCCGACCTGCTCGTCGTCGAGGGCGTGATGGGCCTCTACGACGGCGCGGCCGACGGCACGCCGTCGTCGACCGCCGACGTGGCGGCCGCCCTCGCCGCTCCCGTGGTGCTGGTCGTCGACGCCTCGGCCATGAGCGCCTCGGTGGCGGCTGTGGTCCGCGGCTACCGCGACCACGACGAGCGGCTGCGGCTGGCGGGCGTGGTGCTGAACCGTGTCGGGTCCGCCGGCCACGAGCAGCTCCTGCGCGACGCCCTCGACGAGCTGGGGATGGCCGTCCTCGGCTGCCTGCGGCGCGACGACGCCCTCGCCTGGCGCGACCGCCACCTCGGCCTCGTCCCCGTCGCCGAGGACCCGTCGGCTGTGCGGGCGTCGCTCGGGCGGCTGGCCGCCCGCGTCGCCGCCGGCTGCGACCTCGACGCCCTCGTGGCCGTGGCCCGGAGCGCGCCGGCGCTGCCCGTCGGCGACGTCGCCCTCCCCGACCGGGTTGGCCGCTGCCGCATCGCGGTGGCCGCCGGGCCGGCCTTCACCTTTGCCTACCGCGACAACCTCGACGCCCTCGAAGCGGCCGGCGCCGAGCTCGTCCCCTTCGACCCCCTCGCCGATACGGCGCTGCCGGAGGGGACCGACGGGCTCATCGCCGGCGGCGGCTTCCCGGAGGTGTTCGGCGAGGCCCTCGCCGCCAACGCGCCGCTGCTCGCCCGGACGCGGGCGGCGGTGGCGGCCGGGCTGCCAACGTGGGCCGAGTGCGGCGGAGTGCTGGGGCTGGCCGACCGGCTCGACGGGCGGCCGATGGTCGGCGCCGTTCCCACCGAGGGGGACCCTCGGCGCCCGCATCGTGCTCGGCTACCGCCGGGCCGAGCTGCGCTGCGACACGCCGGTCGGGCCGGCCGGCACCGTGCTGCGGGGCCACGAGTTCCACTACTCCACCTGCGCGCCGGCGGGCGCCGCCGTGCGGCTCACCAGCCGGTTCGGCGAGCGGGAGGACGGCTTCGCCACCCCCCGGCTGCTCGCCACCTACCTGCACCACCACGCCGGCGGCGACCCGTCACCGGTGGCCGCCTTCGTGCGGACCTGCGTCGGGGCGAAGGCGGCCGCCGGCCCGCACGCCGGTCCCGGGGTGGCGACCCCGACGGCCGGCCCCGCCCCCGGGGTCTTTTGAGCTCCTCGCGCCGCTCCGCCCGGGCGCCCGCTACCCGGCCTCTCCGGTGCCGGTCCGCCACCACATAGGACGCTCCAGCGTCCCGGGCCGGCGCTCGGCGGGGCCTGCCGTCCTGGTGCCCGATGCCGGTCGGGCACGTCATGTCACCCGGCGCCGGAGATGTGCCCGGAGACCAGCGGACAGGGACGGCCCCAGCGGTTGTGGTGAACGACGTCCGACAGTGCCCGGCGGGAACGCCACCCGTGGCGCTCCAGGTCGGGGACGCGCTCGAGCGCCGAAACCGGCCCCACGCACAGCCACGCCACCGGCCGCAGGGCTTCGGGGATGCCGAGCAGCCGCCGGACGAACTCCTCCCGGTAGAACGAGACCCAACCGACTCCCCAGTTCTGTGCGGTGGCCGCCAGCCACAGGTTCTCGATGGCCAGGCACACCGAGTACAGGCCGGCGTCGTCGATGCTGTGACGCCCGAGGACCCCTGGCGCCCCCCGGTCGCGGTCGTAGGTGACGACCAGCGAGAGGCTCGACTCTCGTACCCCGTCGATGCTGATCGAGGCGAACAGGTCCGCCCGGGCCGGCTCGAGGGTGGCAGCGAAGTCGTGCCGTTCCTCCTGGACGTGGTGCCAGAACGCCAGCTTGACGGCCGGATCGTCGATCACCACGAAGTCCCACGGCTGGCTCAACCCCACGCTGGGTGCGGCATGGGCGGCAGCCAGCACCCGCTCCAGAACCTCGGGCCGGACCGCCTCGCCGGTGAACTGGTCCCGGACGTCACGACGACGGTGGATGGTCTCGTACAGACCGGCGACGTGTTCGTGGTCGTGCATGGGCAGGCTCCCGCTGTCGGGTGGACACTCCCCGGTCACCGTGGCGGGCCCGTGCCGATTCCCACCGGCTTCCCAGATTCTCCCCGACCATCACGCCGGGGCACCTCGCTGTTGTTGCCGGCGCCGAAGCTAGCCGCCGGCGATCCGCCGTGTTCAGGGAGACCCCCTCGAGTCGGCGGTGGCGCGGCGGCCAGGCGGTCGAGCCCGCCGCCTCCGGGTTCAGAGACGAGGGCGGCGGCCAGGCGGTCGAGCCCGGCCTCGTCGGGGACGGCAATGCGGGCCCGGCCGGCCAGGCCGAACGAGGCGCAGTCGCGGACCACGATCCCGCGCCGGGCCAGCGTCTCGCGCAGCCCGGGCGCGCCGACGAGGACCCAGCAGGCGTCCGACGGCGCCGGGTCCAGGCCGTGGGCCCGGAGCACCTCCACCAGCCGGCACCGGAGCCCGGCGATGCCCGCCGACCACGCCGGGAGGTCGACCATGTCCAACAGCTCCGGCAGGGCCTCGGCCACCAGGCCGTTCGCCGACCACAGGGGTTGGCGCCGGCGCACGGCACCGAGATCGCTGGCGCTCGGGGCGAGCACGTAGCCCGCCCGCAGCCCCGGGCAGGCGAGCAGCTTGGTGAGCGACCCGACCACCCATGCCCCGGCGTCGCCGTCCCCCCGCGTCCAGGTGCCGGTGGCCAGCGGCCAGAACGCCTCGTCCCACACGCCGGCGGCGGCGTCGGGCGGCGCCAGCAGGCCGCTCGGGTTGTTGGGGTTCGACCGCCACCGCGGCCCGCCCCCGCGAGGCAGCAGCGAGAACTCGGGCTCATCGACGTGGCCGCCGATCTCCGCCGCCACCAGGGCGATGGCCTCGCTCCCCCCGTTGGTGAGCAGGACCCGGTCCGGGTCGACGCCGAGCCGGGCGGCCAGGGCGGCGGTGGCGGCGATGGGATCGGGATAGCGACCGAGGGCGTCGAGGTGGCGTGCGACGACGGCGGCGACGTCGGGGGCGAAGGGGTTCATGCTGGCCGACAGGTCGAGCACCTCCGACACGTCGAGGCCGAGGGCGGCCGCCACCCGGGCGCCGTCGCCGCCGTGGGGCCCGGCGGCCGGGACGGGCTGGACCTGCCGATGGCCGGACACGTGGTCCCCGCCGGCGCCGCCTTTCATCGCCGTAACCAACGTGTCTGCGTGGTCATCACCACGTTACCGGTCGCGCCGTCCCGGACCGTTCGCGGTCACAGCGACGGGAGCCGCCAGTAACGAAGACGCCGAGCTGCTTCAGGTCGGGTCCGTGAGGGCGGCGACGTCGATCCGAACCGCCACCGGCTCGGTGGTCTCGACCACCGGCCCCTCGGCCGCCACCCGGTAGGCCTCTCCGTCGAGGACGTGACACACGGCCAGGCCGGCTCGCGGGTCGACCAGCCAGTAATGGCCGATGCCGGCGGCGGCGTAGACCCCGAGCTTGGTCACGCGGTCGTTGACGGTCGAGCCGGGCGAGACGATCTCGACGACCAGCGCCACAGGCAGCACCAGGCGCTTGCCGGTCCGGCCCCGCTCCACCACCACCAGGTCCGGTTGCACCCGTTGACCGTCGGGCAGGTCGACGTCGATCGGGGCGTTGAAGACCTCCATGCCCGGCCACGCCGCCTCCAGGAGGGACTGGAGGCGCCGGGACACCCGCTGGTGGCCCACCTCCGGGGCGGGAGTCATCACGATGGCGCCCCCGATCAGCTCGTAGCGGCGCCCGTCGTCGGGCATCGCCTCGAGATCCTCCACGGTGAGCCCGGTGTCGGTGTCGGTCACTGATCACGCCCGCTCGGGCTCGGGGCCCCGACTCAGGTGGCGGAGGAAGGCGTCCCTGTCGTGGTGGGCAGGGATCGTCCCATCGGCAAAGCCCCGCAACGTTTTCTCGGCCAGGCGTACGGTGTGGTCCTCGCCCACCTCGCCTCTCCGGTCGTCCGGCGCACCGGATGGACCTGGCCCGTCGTGGCGTGACGTCACACCCTCAGGCTACCGCCGGCATGCCGGCGCGGGCGTCTGACGGCAGCGCCCGCGACGCGGGCAGGATGCCGGGAGGCCCACAATGTAGCGAGGGCCGCCTGGACGAAGGCCCGGGCCCGCCGGGCGGGCCCGGGGTGATGGTGGCCCGGCGGTGCTGACCGACGGTCAGGTGCGGTGATGGTTGGCTCAGTTACACCGATTCCCGAAGTAGCTCGACCTCGACGCCCAACAGCTCGTACACCGGTTGGGCCCGCCGGTCGAGGCTGACCAACCGGGCACGGTGATGCGCCGCCGTGCCCGCAACCAGCCCGTCGTAGACGGCGCCACCTCCCACCCCGGCTTCCGACAGGCGTTCGAGCAGGAGCCGGTGGCCCGGCGCCGGCAAAGTGAGCCAGCTCCTATCGAAGCACGATCGCAGCAGTGCCCAGGCGTCGGAGGGCGAGATCCTCCTTCGCGCCGGGAGGCGGGTGAGCACCGAGAAGGTCTCGACCGCCACATGGGCGCCGATCCGCATCGCCCGCCCGCGCAAAGCCGCGCGCACGAGGTCGTGGCTCTCGTGCCACGACGCCATCAGCGGGACAGCAACGCTGGTGTCCACGCTGTCGACCGTCGTCACCTCCGGGAGCGTTCGACGAGGTCCCGTACCTCGTCAGTGGTCAGCGGCGGCACCGGGTCCTCAGTGACGGCGACGAGGGCTCCGTCGCGGTCTTCGATCCAGACCCGCTGCCCGACCGGGCGCAACTCGGCAACGCCATCGCGCTCGATGATCTCCAGCGGTTGGCCAGCTGCAAGACCGAGGCTGTCGCGTATCGACTTTGGCACCACCACGCGTCCGGCACCGTCAATGGTAGTTCGCATTGGTAGGAGGCTACCATTGCCCGGTCGGCCGGAGGGCGAGTCCTGGAGCGAGACGTCCCGCAAGGCCGGCACCGGCCTGCGCCCTTTGTCGCCCCTACATCGGCGCGAACCAGACGTCGCGTCGGGCTCGGCGAGGTAGTCGCGCCATCATTCATATCCTCCTGTCGTGGTTCCGGAGCCATCTCCGGATCCAATGAGGACGGTTCTACCATTTCCATTTTTTCGATTCAACCAGCGACAGAGCCGGAGAACAGCCGAATAATAACTTGACGACTCGGGCTGCTCATGGCTTTAGCCCCACGCCTCAGCACCGGCATAGGACGCCGGAGCCAACACCGGCGGCCGAACGGACACCGTGTAATTCCACTGACGTCGCGCCCGCTCCAAGAAGACGTCGTCGGAGGGGGAGGCGACCGAGGCGACTTTCCGGGGCGGACGCCCCTCGTCGAGCTCGGCCCGCTCCTGCACGTTGCCGGCGGTTCTGCTGCACAGCTCCACGATCGCCCGGTAGCTGACCGGCGCACGGTCGGGTCGAGCGTCCGTCACGAAGCTGAACAGCCGTTGCTCGATGTTCACCCAGCGGACCGTGCCCGGTGGGCAACGGCACACGGTGAGCTCCAGACCGGTCTCGACGGCCAGGCGGCTGAGCTCGATCCCCCACGGCCGGGTCCCGGCCGTGAAGGGGGACGACGGCACGATCATGAGCCGCGTGGCCTGGCTGCAGCGCGCGGAGCCCATCGTCTCCCACCAGCGCCTGACCGCTCGCACCGCCAGCGTCGCGGCAAGGTCGTCCTCGCCGACCCGTTCCCAACCGTCGGCGCCGCTGAGGGCGTAGATGCCGCTCGACACCGTCGCCGCCAGCTTCGGCAAACCCCCCCCGGACGCCCCGTCGGCGGCCGCAGCAGCCACCTTCCTGGTCATGTCGACGACGACCACCGGCTCGCCTGCCTGGAGGCGCGAAGTGGCCTCGGCGGCGATGTGGTGGAACTGGCGGTGGGTTGACCCACTTCCGGCGTCCGGTCCCTTCAGCGCCGGCTGGAGCCGGTAGCCGCCCGCCTTGAGGGCCCGACCGACCGTGTCGGCGCTGAGGTGAAACCCTGCCCTGGCCAGCTCTTCTGCCAGCTTGGCGGTGGTCTTCTCCGTCCAGCGCAACGGCGCCGTCCGGCGCCCGTCCCCGTAGGGCTCGATGAGGGTGTCCAAGGCGGCAAGCAGCCCGGGCTGGAGGTCGATGACGGACTTGCGCCCCGCCCCCGGCGCCCGGACCCGGCCGGCGGGAAGAGAGCGGTGCCGGCCGTTGGCCAGCTCGGCGATGCCACCGCTGATGGTGTTCCGGCTCATGCCGGTCGCCTGCGTCACGTGCAGTGCGCCGGCATCGCCGAGGAGCTGGGCGGTGGCTCCGGCGACAAGGCGCCGCTGCCGCTCGTCCAGGACCGGCAGAACCGCCTCGAAGAAGGACCTCAGCCCCTCCGGCGCCACCTCCACGATGCCCAACCCTCCAGCTCGATTCCCCGCACAGGCGTGCAGCCCCGCAGACCACCCGACTCGCCGGGCCACCCGCAGGACTGCGACGTGGCCCGACCTTCGAGTTCTCAGCACGGCAATCGTCAGTGCAGGCCCGCCGATGCGACCCGCGCTCGTTTCGCTGGGCAGTCTAAGGAGGCGTCGAACCCGTCCCAAGGGCTGTCTGCGGTCGAGGCGAGCTGGCAACCCCCCGATGGGGGGTGATCTGGCCGTCCTGGGGGGGGTTCACGGCCCGGGCCGGGGGGTCCCCACGTGGAAATAGCTGCGAAAAGACAACCCTTGTACCGGACACATGTTGTCTGTAGGTTCACGGTCCGTTGGTTCACCCAGCCCCTGCTTGTGGGGCAAGCGCGGAAATGGGGAACGGGGGATGGCCAGTTTGCTTCATAACTCGACCACCGGCGCGACCAGAGAGCCACCGACCACGGGCAGGCGGACTCGGTGTCAATGGTGAAGAACGCCTCATGACAATTACGACCACACCAACGACAGCCGAGCCGCCCGTCGTCGTCCCGGCGCCGGGCCCGCCCCACCGATCGGTCGTCATCCGCGGCCGGGAGTACCCGGTCGTCCTGCCCAAGCTGGGCGACGTACGGCTGCGGCTGACGGCGGTGATCATCGGCCTGCAGTTCCTCGGCCAGACCGTGCTGCGCTTCAAGATCTCGATCGCCCAGATCCTCGTGACCATGCTGATCTGCGGGGTGATCGAGTTCTACCTCACCATGCGCCGCGAGCACATGATCGTGTGGCCGGCCAGCGCCTTCCAGACAGGCGCCAGCGTCGGGTTCATCCTTCGGGCCTCCGGCACCCGGCACGGTGACCTCTGGAGCCTCCGCGGCATCCACTTCTTCGTCATCGCCGCCGTGGTCTCGATGGCGTCCAAGTACCTCGTCCGTCCGAACGGGAAGCGGCACCTCTTCAACCCCTCGAACGCCGGGATGGTGGCCGTCCTGCTGGTCGTCGGACCGGCCTACGTGTTCTCGGAGCACCTCTGGTGGGGACCGGCCGGATGGAGGGTGGGCCTCGCCGTCGCCCTCATCCTCTTCGGCGGGTGGTGGATCCTGCGGCCCGTGAGGATGGTCCCGATGGGAGTCGCCTTCCTCGTGACCTTCGGCGCCCTCATCGGCGTGCTCAGCGTGCTCGGCCGCAGCTTCTACGCCACGTGGAGGCCGGAGGCCGTCACCGGCGGCTCCTACTTCGTGAACATCGCCCTCTCCCCCGAGGTGTGGGCGTACGTGTTCTTCATGATGTCCGACCCGCAGACGGCGCCCAAGAGCCGGCAGGGACGGATCGTCTACGGGGTCCTCACGGCGTTCCTCACGGCGGCTCTCGTCTACCCGCAGCACACCGAGTTCGCCATCAAGGTGGCGATCCTGGCCAGCCTCACGACGGCATGCGCCATGGTCCCGTTCATCGAGGGGTGGACCCACCGCCGGCAGCGCCGCCGGCTCGACATGGCGGTCGATGGGACCGACACCGTGTCACGGGGTCTGCTGGCCGGGGCGAGGCGGCCGGCGATCCTCGCTGCGGCGATCATCGCCATCGCCGCGCCGATCGACACGGCCGCCCTGTCCGCCGACAAGAGCATCGTGCTGATCGAGCGGGACCTCCCAGGTCCCGGCGTGGCGCCCGGGGGAGCGCTGCACAACCCGCATCGTCAGTAGTCGCACCGGCACTCGGAGCGCCCCACGGCTTGGTCCGGCGCGGGCGGAAAGGGGAGGACATGGTCGAAGTCTTGGCGCCCGGCCGGGCCTGGCCCCGGTCGGCGATGACCAGCATGGCGCTGGTACTGGTCGCGGCGGCCGCCGTCGTCGGCGGCAGCCCGTACGGCATTCGGGACCGTCTGTGGCACGTCGGCAACGGCGGCGCGGCACCGGCGGCGGCCCCGTGGCAGGACGTGGTGGAGCTCCAGGGCGACGCCAGCGCGATCGCCGCACCCTTCACCATCAACCGCCATGCCGTGGAGTGGCGCGTGCAGTGGTCGTGCGAGTACGGCCACCTGCTCGTCGACGGCGTCGGTGACCGGCCGGTGGTGGACACCCCCTGCCCGAAGAGCGGCACGGGCTTCGCCACCCACACCGGTCCGGCGACGCTCCACGTCACCACCAACGGGCGGTGGACCCTCAAGGTCCAGCAGCACGTCGACCCAGCAGGCAAGGCCGCGCAAAAGGAGACGATGTGAGCCAGCTCGGTTCGGTTGTCAGCAGCCCGGCGGCCCTTGTCGACGACCTGCCCACCTGCCCGCCCGCCATCCACTCGTACGCCCTCGCCGAGTACGACTTCGTCTCGGCCGTCTCGGCGATCTTCGGCGATGCCGAGCTCGACCGCCTCGGGAACGAGCGTCGCTACGAGCGGTTCAGCCGGGAGAGCGACCAGTCCACGGACTTCCACGGCCTCTTCTACCGGAGCTTCGACGCCATCCGTCCGCTGGACCACCGGTTCGTCGCCGCCGTGGCGGCCGGCGTCCTCGGGGAGCCCTTCTGCTTCCAGCGTGTCCCCACGTTCCGGATCCATCTGCCCTCCAACGTGGCGGTGGGCGAGTTCCACACCGACGGCGACTACAGCCACCCGGTCGGGGAGCTGAACTTCTGGGTGCCGCTGACCCGGGCGTGGGAGACCAACACGATCTGGGTCGAGACCTCCCTCGGGAAGGGCGATTGCGCGCCGATCCCCCGGATGGCGCCCGGCCAGTACCTCACATTCGACGCCGTTCGCTGGCGGCACGGCAACGTGCCCAACGAGACCGGGTCGACCCGGATGAGCTTCGACTTCCGGTGCATCCCCATGTCGCGCTACAGCGAGGGGGACGGGCGCTCGGTCAACACCCGGCAGCGGTTCGTGATCGGCGACTACTTCGAGACGTTCCCATCGCACGAGGGAACGGCCTGACGTGATCGCCACCCGCGGCGCGGCCGAGAGCCTCGACCTGACAACGCTGTACCTCAACGAGATCGGTCGCCACCGCCTGCTCACGCGGGGCGAGGTCGAGGCGCTCGCACGCATGGTGCAAGCCGGGCGACATGCAGCTTCGTCCGAGCCGGGCCCGTGCCCCCGCGAGCGGGCGGAACGGGCGGCGAAGGTGCGCCAGGGGAGGACGGCCGGCGCCGCCCTGGCGCAGGCCAACCTCCGTCTGGTGGCCGCCATCGCCCGCCGCTACTGCCACCGCGGGGTCAGCTTCCTCGACCTGGTGCAGGAGGGGAACCTCGGCCTGCTCCGAGCGGTGGAGCGCTTCGACCCGGAGCGAGGCTTCGCCTTCTCGACCTATGCCAGCTGGTGGATCCGGGCGGCGATGGCCGCCGCGGTGGCCAAGGCCAACCCGACGGGCGCCAAACCCGACGGTGGCGAGCCGCCGGAACACGGCGCCCCGACACGGAGCGGCCCGAGACTGGTGTCGGTCTCCGCGGTGGAGGACCTGCTCGTCGACGGCGCCCCGACGCCGGTGGACCACGCCATGCGGGCGGGGCTGCCGCGTGCCGTGTCGGGGCTCCTCGGGGTGCTCGACGACCGGGAGCGCCACATCCTGTCCCTCCACTTCGGGCTGAACCAGCGCAGGCCCCGCACCCTCGCCAGCATCGCCCAGTGCCTGGGGATCAGCGAGGAGCGGGTACGCCAGATCGAAGCCAACGCCCTCAGCAAGCTCCGGCGTCCCGGCCGCCGGCTCGACTCGGCCCGCGAGCTGGTCGCGGGCTGACACGACGAGAGGAACGACACATGGTTGCGGATGGCGTGCGAGGTCGCATGGTCGATCTCGACTCCCACCTGATGCTCTTCCCCCGCACGGCCGAGGAGATCCTCGGACCGGGCCCCGGAGGCGGCATCTGGCAGTCCCGGCGAGGCGGATGGTCCACCGTCGACGAGATCAGGCAGATGATCCTCGATGAGGGGCTCGACCCTTCGGGCGACGGGTCCGACCTGTCCCGGCGCCGGGACGAGGCGCGCGGCGACGTCTGGGGGGTGAAGCTCTGGGGAGCACACGGCGCCCAGCTGGCGGCGGACCGGGTGGACGCCATCGACAGGATGGGGATCAGCCACCAGCTGGTCTTCGCTCAGTTCATGGAAGGGCCGCTCAACACACCGTGCCCGGAGGCCCTGGCCGCCGTCACCCGTTACAACGACTACGTGCTGGACTGGGCCAAGGAGGGCGCCGGGCGCGTGCTCCCGGTGTGCCTGCTCAACACCCACGACGTGGCCGCTGCCCATGCCGAGGCTCGCCGGATCCTCCACGGCGGGGCCAGCGGCGTCCAGCTGAGTGGGATCCTGCCGCCCGCAGGCCTGTCGCCGGCGGCGCCCGAGTGGGATCCGTTGTGGGCCATGCTCAGCGAGGCGGGCGTTCCGGCGCTGCTCCACTACGGGAGCTCGGCCGGCGCGTCGTTCACAATCCACACCGACTGGTTCACCGCGGCCCACCGGTCGCTGCGGCCGCCTGCCGACGATGCCGACGAGGGCGACTTCCACGCTCGCCCGTTCATCTGGATGACCGCGCACTACTACGCCGAGCTCACCCTCACCCACATGGTGCTCGGCGGCGTCTTCGAACGGCACCCCGACCTGCGCTTCGGCGTCGTCGAGTCGGGCGGGAGCTGGGTGACCCCTTGGTGCGACCGCATGGACAACCTGGCGACCACCACGTCGAGCTACCTGTCGCGCACGCTCACCCTGAAGCCGTCGGAGTACGTCCGGCGCCAGGTCCGGGTGGCCCCGTTCCCGTTCGAGCCGGTCGGGGCGTGGATCGCGCGCAGTGGCTTGTCGGAGGTCTACGCCTTCTCCACCGACTACCCGCACGAGGAGGGCGGCGTCGCGCCCGTCCCCACGTTCCTCGCCTCGCTCGAGCCGCTCGGCCCGGAGGTCGTGGAGCGCTTCTTCGTGAGCAACGGCGCCGACCTGCTGCCCGCCGCCAGCACCGTCGGTGCGTCGTCTCGCCGGTAGGGTGCGCTCCCCGGTGGATCGGCTGTAACTGATCGCGGCGGAGGAGCTGGCCTTCTCCACGCAGGCACCCTACGCGGCGCCGCTCATCCGGCCGGCCCAGAACGGCCAGGACGGAGCCACCATCGCCGCGATCCGCGGCGCGGACCCACGAGCTGCGGTCATGCTCCACCCGCAGGCGACTCGACCCGTCAGCGCCCTACGGTGTCCGGCCCGTCCAGCATGTGGAGCCGGGTGGGCGACTCGGCGCAGGCGAGGGCGCCGACGAGCGGCAGTTCGAGGGGCAGGGCCGCCATGGTCCAACCGTTCCATGCGGCGTGGCGGCCGCCGGTGGTGTCGACATCCCTCAGTGGTCCGGCCAGCCCGACCCCCATGGCCTTGAGCACCGCTTCCTTGGCGACCCATCGCTCGTAGCACGCCACACGGCCGTCGGCGCCATCGCGCACCGCCACCTCGATCTGGCGCTGCTCCGCCTCGGAGAACGCCAGATCGAGCAGTGGGGCCCAGTCCCACGTCGATCGCACGACCTCGACGTCCACACCGATGTCGGCCGAACCGGAGAACGCGAGCACCGTGGCGGCGCCGGAGTGGGCCACACTCACCCGGACCGTGGAAGGCCGCCCCCCCACGAGCACCATCGGCCTGCCGTGCGGCCCCCCGCAGCGGACGCAGGTGCGGTCCACCACCGGCTCGTCGCCCGGCAGGTAGCGCCGCAGAAGCTCGACGAGCACGGCGCGCACGGCGTCGCTGCGCTCCCGCCTCCCGATGTCGCGGCCATCGGCAACGGTCCCGCTGTGCCGGAGGAGCCACACCTGGCATTCGCCCGGGACGAGCGGGCCTCCGTCTCCGCCGTGCTCGACTACCGGCGCGGAGCGGTCACCGCCCGACATGGCGTTCACCTCGCCGGTTGTAGCCGATGCGCAGCGCAGCTCAACACGAACAGGCGAACGCCCGCCTCTCCCAAAAAGGTTGGTGGTGTACTTCCAACGGCTGTGGACCGGGCCCCGACCGCCTCGGTCACCCAGCAACTTCTCCGGCGCCTGAGCGCTCCTCCTGGCCACGCAACCGCGAACGGCACCAGCCGGGCGCCCCACAATGACACTGATGGCCTCCGGCCCATCCCGGGACGTCGAGCTGGTCCAGGTCAAGAATCGTGGCTTGCGCACCTGCCGGTGGGCACGAGACGCCCGAGCAGATCGCCGCCGCCGCGCCGCCCAAGAACCCTGACCGCATCACTCGCTTCGGTCTTCGATCTCCCACGCGTGGTCGAGCACGTGCCAAGCCATTCGCCTCACGGCGTATCGGGGCGGCCAGCCCTTGTCGAGGAGCAGCGTCTTGCCTGCCGACGTGCTCACCGCGTCGAGGATCGCGTCACGATCGTGGGGGCGCACACCGAGCTTGCGGGCGTACCCTTCTTCGGCAGCGACGACGTGAGCGATCATCTTGTCGCGGTCGCGCCCGCCGCCCCTCGGTCCCTTGCGCAGCGACGCCGGCGCGTTCTTGACCACGCGGTCGAACACGGCCCATGACGCATCGAGGAGCTTGGCCGCGCGGGCCGCCTCGCCCGCCGTCAACGGTTCCTCATCGAGCCTGGGGACCGCACCGGGCGCTCCGAAGTCCGTCGTCGAGGAGCCCTCCACTCGCTCGACGGCGACGAACGAGCTCTTCGCGGTCTTGGCGAACCGCACCCCTGCTTCGGCCGGTACGACCGCGTACCGGGCCCCGTACGCGGCCAACGCCTCGAGCGCGACATCCTCCGTCTTGCCGGACCGGCACCAGCCCGGCCAATCCACCGCACAGGCGAACACCTTCTTGGACCCGATCTCCAGGTACACCGGTGTGGGCGCCATCTCGTGACCAGGATAGGAGGTGCGTCAGGCCAGTCAGGGCCGCGACCCGTCCGGGTGCGCGACGCCGTGGGCCGGGCCCTTGACCGTCGAGGAACCCGCGGGCTGGCCATCCTCGCTGCCGGCGGTCTCGCCACTGCGGTCGAGTTCCCCGCTCGGTGGTTGGAGTGAGATCGAGGGGGTACAGGCAGTGCGGATGGCCCTCTCCCTTCGACCCCAGAACGTCGGCCGGTACCGCGACGTCGCCCGCCTGCTGGTCAAGTACGGACGCTCGGACCTCGTGCGCCAAGTCGAGCTGGACGACCTGGCCGTGACCGAGGACGCGACGGAACCGGCCGTGCCCCCCGAGGCGGACGAGCTGGCAGCGGACCTGGAGAGGCTGGGGCCCACCTACATCAAGATGGGCCAGCTCTTGTCCACCCGAGCCGACCTGATCCCGCCTTCGTATGCCAAGGCGCTCAGCCGCTTGCAGGACTCGGTGGAACCGTTCGGCTTCGACGACGTCGAGCGCATCGTCTCGGAGCAGCTCGGCTTCCGAATTGCCAAGGGCTTCGCGTCGTTCGAGTCCACACCCCTCGCCTCGGCGTCGCTCGGCCCGGTCCACCGGGCCCGCATGCGCGACGGCCGCGAGGTCGTGGTCAAGGTGCAGCGCCCGGGAATCAGGGAGTGCATCGCAGCGGACATGGTGGGCCTGGCTGAGCTCGCCGAATTTGCCGACAACCACCTCGAGGCAGGACGGCGCTACGGCTTCGCCGAGCTGCTGCGCCAGTTCCGGCGCTCGTTGGGCGGCGAGTTGGACTACCGGCGGGAGGCCGCCAACCTCGTCACCCTCGGCCGTATCCTCCGCCCTTACGACCGCTTGCTGGTGCCGGAGCCGATCGCCGACTACACCACCGCCAGCGTCCTGACCATGCAGTAAATCGAGGGGCGCAAGGTCACCGACCTCGGGCCCCTGGCCAAGCTGGAGCTGGACGGCACGGTGCTGGCCGAGCAGCTATTCCAGGCCTATCTCGACCAGATCCTCGTCGAGGGCTTCTTCCACGCCGATCCCCACCCCGGCAACGTCCTCCACACACCCGACGGCATGCTGGCGCTGATCGACGTCGGCATGGTGAGTAGCCGGGGGGAGTCTCACCCCCCGGCTCTCGCAGAACCGGACGTGAACCTCTCGGCTCATCCGGCTCCCATCGCCCAGCCGTCGGGTGGCACGAGCTTCCAGTGTGCGAACAGT
>JAHFUS010000039.1 GCA_023264975.1 Actinomycetes bacterium
GTGGGCGTAACAGGACTCGAACCTGTGACCTCAGCCGTGTGAAGGCTGCGCTCTAACCAACTGAGCCATACGCCCGGGGGTCGTCATGGTAGCCCCGTCAGGCGGCCGGCTCCGGGGCAGTTCCGGAAGGGCGCTCCCGCCACGGCACGCTCGACAGCAGGCCGGCGGGACGGCGGGCCGGCTGGGCGACGATGCGAGCGCCGGCCAGGTCCATGCCGAGGTGGCGGCCGGCGAGCCACGACTGGTCGTCGTCGGCGCCCAACTCGATCCGGCACCAGGCAAGGCGGACCCGGGCCCGCAGACGCCGGGCCAGCACCACGGCGCCGCTCGGCCGCCAAGCCACCGACCGTACGGGCACGAAGGGGGCGAGCACCGATGGGCCGAAGGCCCTGGCGGTGAACACGAGCCCCCGCTCCTCCCAGGCCACCGCCCGGCCGCCGTCCGAGCCCGGGTCCCGGGACCAAACCAGGTTGCCGAGCTCGGCAGGGAGTCCCCAACTGCGCCGGCATTCGACCAGCGCGTCGGACGACGTCACCACCATCGCCACCGTGCACAGCCCGGGCCGCAGGCCGAGCCGGGCGGGCACCGCCACCGACAGCTCCGAGTAGGGCCCGACCGGCGTGTCGTCGTAGCGCATGACCACCACCGCCGCCGGACCGGGAAGCGCCACCAGGCCGGGCGGCAGCGTGACTGGGCGGTCGGGGCGACCGGCCACCCGCGCCAGCATCCCTTCGCCGTGCAGCAGCCAGGGCGGGTCGGCCACGGCCGACACCGTAGGCGGCGACGCCGAACTGTCGCCCCCAGGGCACCGATGGTTGACTGGCGGGATGCGGATCGCCGTCATCGCACCTCCATGGACCCCGGTACCGCCCACGCTGTATGGCGGTATCGAGCTCGTCGTGGACCGCCTGGCCGTCGGTTTCCAGAAGGCGGGCCACGAGGTTCTTCTTTTCACTACCGGCGACTCCACCTGCCCGGTCCCCCGGGCGTGGGCACTCCAGGAGGCCGAGCACCAGCGCATCGGCATGGTGGTTCCCGAGCTGCGCCACATCATGGCCGCCTACGAGGCGGTGCAGGACTACGACATCGTCCACGACCACACGGTGATGGGCCCCGTCTACGCCCAGCGCTTTCCGGACCTCCCGGTGGTCACCACCGTCCACGGCCCGTTCAACGACGAGCTCACCGACGTCTACGGGCGCATGGCCGCCGACGGCGTGCCGCTCATCGCCATCTCGCACGCCCAGAGCAGACCGGTGCCGCAGATCCCCATCGCTCGGGTCATCCACCACGGGCTCGACACTGACGACTTCCCGGTCGGCGAGGGCAAGGGCGACTACTACCTGTTCCTCGGCCGCATGTCGACCGACAAGGGCGCCCATCGGGCCACCGAGATCTGTTACAGGGCCGGCGTGCCGCTGCTCATGGCGGCCAAGATGCGCGAGCCGTGGGAGCACGAGTACTTCGACGCCAACGTGCGCCCGTACCTCAACGACAGCATCCGCTACCTGGGCGAGGTGGCCCACGAGGAGAAGCTCGACCTGCTCGCCAACGCCAAAGGCCTCATCTTCCCGATCCGGTGGAACGAGCCGTTCGGAATGGTGATGATCGAGGCCATGGCGTGCGGCACGCCCGTGCTGGCCTTCCCCGAGGGCGCCGCCCCCGAAGTGGTGCAGGACGGCAAGACCGGCTTCCTGTGCGCGGACGAGACGGAGATGATCGACGCCATCGGCCGTATCGACCAGATCGACCGGGCCGACTGCCGGGCGTCCGTCGAGGGGTACTTCTCGGCTGAGCGCATGGTGAACGAGCACATCGCGCTCTTCACGAAGATTCTGTCGGAGTAATCGCCGCAGTCTGTTTCGGCGCCCCCGGGCGACGGGTACATCCAACGGCATGCCGAACTTCGATGACATCAAGGGCAGGGCCAAGGAAGCAGCCGGAGACCTGACCGACGACGACGACCTCAAGCGTGAGGGCAAGGTCGACCAGGCCACCGGTACGGTCAAGGACAAGGTCGGCGACGCAGCCGACAAGGTGAAGGACGTGCTCAACCGCGACTGACGCGGATGGCAACGACCGGGAAGGCCGCCCTCCCGGGGCGGCCTTCGCCGCGCCCGGGGCCGGGTGACGCCTTTGCGACGGCACCAGGGTTCGGATTGCGGGACCTCTGCCGTCTCCAGTGGCGCCCGCTACGTCAGCCGGGAGGAACCGACGGCGGCGGGTCCGCGGCGGGGGCATCCCTGTCGACGACGCTGCCGGATGGGCCGGGCGCCGCCGGCGGAGGCGGCGGGGTTCCCGAGTCGAGTGCCCCGGCCGTCACCAGCACCGTCTGCATGGTGTGGCCCGGGCCCCGCACCCCGTCGCGCCGCAGGCGGTCGGTTATCCGGCCCCGCAGTTCCCTCGCCACCGCGTACTGCTGGCGGGGCGCCGTCTTCACGACGAGGCGGATGGTGAGCCCGTCAGGGCCCATGGCCTGCACCCCCCACACCTCGGGCGGCTCGAGGACGGCCTCCTCCCAGGCGGGGTCCCCGGCGAACTCGCGGGCGACGTCGGCGATGGAGGACGTGACTGCGGCGAGGTCGGAGTCGTAGGCCACCTGGACGTCGATCAGGGCGCGGGACCATTCCATCGAGGTGTTGCCCACCCGTTTGATCTCGCCGTTGGGGACGAACCATACGGTGCCGTCGGTGGCCCGTAGGCGGGTGACCCGCAGCGAGATGTCCTCGACGGTGCCGGTGGCGTCGCCCAGGTTGATCACGTCGCCCACGCCGTACTGGTCCTCCAACAGGATGAAGAACCCCGAGAGGAAGTCCTTCACCAGGCTCTGGGCGCCGAAACCGATGGCGATCCCTGCGATGCCGGCCCCGGCCAGCAGGGGCGCCAGGTCGACGCCCACCTCGCCCAGGACGACGAGCAGCACCACGATCCACACCATCGCCCGCACCATGCCGCCGAGCACCTTGGCGACGGTGGACACGCGCTGCTCCGACCGGGCCGACCCCATGCGCACGGGCGAGCGGTCGCTGAGCGTGCGCACGAATCGGCGTACCACCCGGGCGCCGAGGCGGGCCACCACCATGCCACCGACGAGCAGCAGGACGATCTTGAGCGGGCGGACCAGGAGGAACTCCCATGTGCTGGCGCCGAAGTCGCCCATCCCCCACTTGACGAGCAGGTCGTAGACGTACCCGTGGTCAGCCACGGCCGCAGCCTCGCGCACCGGCCGGCTCGGGGTCGCAGTGGTCGGCGCCGGTCATCGGGGTTGCCGGGGTACCCTCGGCACCGTGCCCCTGGGCCGCCTCCCCCATCCCTGTCTCGGACCGTGGCGCCGGCGCACCGCGTCCGGCGCCGTGCTCGGTGCCGTCGCCCTCGGACTGCGCAACGCAGTCGACGAGCGGGGCGCCGAGGAGGCCGTGGTGGCCGACGCCCCGGGCGACCAACCGGAGCCCCACGCCCCGCTCGACCTGCATTTCGACCCCAGGGGACCGGAGGACACCTGGCTCGTCGTGCGGCCGTGGCTGCTCGGCGGGCGGCGGGCGTGACGCGCCTCAGCGACAGGGAGCATCGCTACGCCTCCTACGGCGTGGCCTGGGCAGTGCTGTGGTCCGTCGTCGTGTGGGCGCCGTCGTTCGACGAGCGGGCGGCGGTCGCCCTTTGCGGGATCGGCCTCGCCATGGCCTTCCTCCTGGCCATCGCGGTTAAGCGGCGCCAGCGCCTCTTCACCGGCCTGGCGTGCATACTCCTCGCCTTCGGGCCGTGGGGGATGGCCTGGGTGATCGGCCTGCCGTTCCTCCTGCTGGCTGCCTGGCTGGCGCTCAAGTCGAACCGCCTCGGGCCGGTCACGGAGCCGGAGCTCGACGAGAACGGCGGGATGGTCGAACACCCCGTCGTCGCGGCCCGGGTGCGGCCGGCCCGGACGTCGCGCCGGCGCCGGCATGCCGCCGAAGGCGACGGTCCGGCGCCGGACGGCTCCGGAGCACCCCGCACCCCACCACCCCGGAGCAAGCGCTACACCCCGCCGCAGGGCCCCCGATGACGTCGAACCGGCCCATGGGCCCGCCCGAACGCGCCGGCGTCGCCCAAATCGTCCCCTTCGCGTGCGCCCCCGCAGGTCAGACGACCAGAAGAGTCGAATATTCCGAGGTTCGCACGCGTCTCTCTAGGGCAAAGGTCGAATGACCTCGTTCGAGGACTTCCACCGATCGAAGGCCAAGCATGCCCTCCACTATGCGCGCGCGATCCTTGGCGCGGACTCCGCTGAGGACGTCTGCCAAGAGGCTTGGTTCAAAGCCTGGCGCGCCTGGGGTTCCGCCGATCCCGCCAAGCTGGACACATGGCTCCTGGCCATCGTCCGCAACTGCTGCTTCGAACGGCTCCGCTCCAACCGGCCCGTCGCCGTCCTCGCCGAGGACGACGCCTCGCCCGTCCCCCCGCCCGACGAGGTCGTCGTCGCTGCCATGGAGATGGCAGCCGCATGGGTCCTCCTCCAGCGTCTCTCCCCACCCCTTCGTGAGGCCCTCTGGCTGCGTGAGGTCATGGACCTCTCGTACGCCGAGATCGCCGAGGTCCAGCACGTGCCGCAGGGCACGGTGATGTCGCGCCTGTACGCAGCCCGCCGCAAGGCGAGCCGGCTGCTCGCATCGAGGCGTTTGACGTGATGTTCCGCGCCCACCCAGGCAAGCTGGCGTTGGGGGCGTGGTTCGACGGCGAAGGACCAGATCGCGTCGGCGCCCATGTCCTGCGCTGCTCCCGCTGCCAGCGCCACGTGTCCGAGCTGTCCCGCCTCCGGTCATGGCTGCGCACCCAGCCGTTCGTCGCCATGGGCGAGGACAATCGGGTCCGCGAGGCGGCACCACCGGCGCACGGCAAGAAGCCGATCGTCGTCCTCGCCGCTCTGCTCGCGGCGTTCCTGGTCGTGGCCGACAAGGCCGACGTGCCGCGCCAGCTCACCGCTTCGGCCCCGAGGGCCACGACCACGACGGCCGCCGCCGCGGCTGCCGCCGGCGCCGAGGAGCCGCCGACCACCGTCGCCGCCGAGGCGCCCGCCGCCGAGCCCGAAGCGGCTCCGGCGGCCGACCACGCGCCCCGCCTCCAGCCGTCCACGTCCGACGCCGGCACGGTGTCCCAGCAGGCACTGGCCCGGGCCCGTCAACCCAGTGCCACCCAGCCGCTGCGCCTGGGCGTGATCGTGCCCACCCGCGGCACCTCGGCCGCCGAGGGCACCGAGGTGGCCGAGGTCGTTCGACAGCGGGTCGCCGCAGCCAACGCGGCCGGTGGCGTCGCGGGCGTACCCGTGGAGCTCGGGGTGGCCGCCGCCGAGGACGCCGCCGCTGTCGCCGCGCTTGTCAGCCGGGCCACCGTCCTGGTCGGCGGGTTCGGCGCCGAGGCCCCCCAGGGCATCCCGTGGCTGCTCCCAGCCGACCCGGCCATCGCCGGCGACAGCGTCATCCCGGCAGAGTCGCCCGCCCGATCGGCCGGCATCCAGCTCGCCTCCCTCCTGCGCAAGCAGGGACTCACCGGCACCATCGGAGTGATCGTCGGACCCGGGCCCGACGCCGCCCTGGCCGGCGGCCTGGCCGCGAAGGCCAGCACGACCACGGTCAACGCCCAGGAGTCGGGCAACTGCGACCGGGAGGTCGCCACGCTGGCCCGCTCGGGGGTCGTCGCCCTGGCCATCGCCGGCAGTCCCGATCTCGCCGCCAAGTGCATGCGGGCCGCATTCCGTGCCCTCTGGCGCCCCATCTTCGGCACCGTGCTCGCCCCCTCGGCGGCGTACGCCGGCCTCCAGTCCATGCCCGAGGCCATCGGCGCCCGCACCGTGCTGGGCCTGCCGTGGCCCACGTCGGCCGCCCCCGGCGCGGCCCGCTTCCGGTCCACCACCGAATCGCTGTCGTACCGGGCGCTCGTGTCCTACGCCGCCACCGAGCTGGCGATCGATGTGGCCCGCCGCCAGGGCGGGGTGTCGCTTGAGTCGGTCGAGGCGGGCATCTGGCGCAACGACCTCATCGACCTCACCGGCCTCACAAGCCGGGCCAACACCCTCGTGGTGGCCTTCCTCGGGACGTGGTTGATCGCCGGCTAGAAGGGGGCTCGCCGAGGAAGCTCCGCTTCCGAGTGCGAAACGAGGGCCGAGCGGAGGAACAGGAGCAGCTGGTTGCGGCGTCGGACGAGGTCCCGGGCGGTTGGTTGAAAGCCCAGGGCGAGGAGCACCTCGACCTCCGTCGCCATCCCCAGCACGGCCGAGTAGGCGGCGAGGAGCACCATGCGGGGGTCCTGGGCCCGCATGTGGCCGGCCTCCATCTCGCACCGCAGGAACCCGGTGGCACGGCCCATGAGGGGCTCGATGGCGGCCAGCAGGCGGGTGGCCGCAGGGGGGCCGAGGCGGCTGGCCTCCCGCACCACGCCCAGCAGCTCGGGCCGGCGTACCGAGACCCGGAAGATCGACTTCACGATCGCCTCGACCCGGTCCCAGCCCTGGCCGGCGCCCGACAGGGCCCGCTCCAGCGTGGCCTCGAGCTCGCCCGCAGTGCGGTCGATCACCGCCTCCAGCAGAGCGTCCTTGGACGGGTACCAGTAGAGGATGGTCTGCTTGCGCAGGCCCAGCCCCTTGGCCAGGGCGTCGAGCGAGGTGGCCTCGTAGCCCCTGGTGCCGAACGACTCGACGGCGGCGAGGAGCACCCGCTCCCCCGTCGTCGCCGTCGTGAGCGTGGCCATCCAGCATGGTAGATCTGGCGTGGTGGCCTCGTCTACCAAGTGGTAGACAGGGGCCCGATGATCACCAGCGCACTGGAGGGCAAGCGCATAGGCGTCACCGGGGCCACCGGCTTTCTGGGTACCGCCCTAGTTGAGCGCCTGCTGCGGGTCGTGCCCGGCTGCGAGGTCGTGGTGGTGGTGCGGGCGGGCAGGCGCACGCCCGCCGCCCAGCGCGTTAAGCGGGAGATCCTGCGCAACGACTGCTTCGACCGCCTGCGCCAGCAGTGGGGCACGGGCTTCGACGCCGAGATGGACCGCCGCCTCAAGACGGTCGCAGGCGATGTGTCGACCGAGGGCCTCGGCCTCGACGACGAGGACCGGGCCCTGTTCCGCTCGTGCGACATCGTCGTGCACTCAGCCGCCTCGGTGAGCTTCGACTCGCCCCTCGACGCCGCCGTCGAGGTCAACCTGCTGGGCGGTAGCCGCGTGGCCGAGGTGCTGGGCGACGACCGTGCGCCCGGTGACCCGGTCCCCTACCTGGTGGCCGTGTCCACCGCCTACGTGGCGGGCACCCGCCGGGGCGAGTCCCCCGAGGCCCTGCTGCCCGACACACCGTTCGCCATCGACCTCGACTGGCAGGCCGAGGTTCACGCCGCCCGCCAGGCCCGCTCCGACGCCGAGGCCGAGAGCCGCCGGCCGGAACGGTTGACCCTGTTCGCCAAGGCGGCCCGCAGCGAGCTCGGAGCGGCCGGCGCCCCCCTGCTTGCCGACAAGCTGGAGAAGCTGCGCACCGAGTGGGTCCGCGAGCGCATGGTGCAGGCGGGCAAGTCCCGGGCCCACTCCCTCGGCTGGCCCGACGCCTACGCCTACACCAAGGCCCTGGGCGAGCGGGCCCTCCTGGCCAACCGGGGCGACGTGCCCGTGTCCTTCGTACGCCCGTCGATCATCGAGTCCGCCCTGGCCGAGCCGAAGCCGGGCTGGATCCGCGGCTTCCGCATGGCCGAGCCCGTGATCATCAGCTACGGCCGGGGGCTGCTCAAGCAGTTCCCCGGCATCCCCGAGGGCGTGGTCGACGTGATCCCCGTCGACATGGTGGTGGCCGCCATCATCGCCGTGGCCGCCCGTGGCCCACTTCCGGAAGGGCCCGACGTGGTGCAGGTGGCTTCGGGTCAACGAAACCCGCTGCGGTACAGGCGGCTGGTGAAGCTGGTGCAGACGTGGTTCGAGGAGCACCCGCTCTACGACACCGACGGACAGCCCATCGTCGTGCCGGAGTGGTCGTTCCCCGGCCGGGGCCGGGTGCAGCGCCAGCTCCAGCGGGCCACCACCGCCCTGTCCACCGCCGAGAAGGTCATCACCACCCTCCCCATCCGGGGCAAAAAGGCGCAGCTGTCGTCCCGCATCGAGGAGAAGCGCGAGCTCGCCGAACGGGCCCTCGGCTACGTGGAGCTGTACGGCGCCTACGCCGAGACCGAGGCCGTTTTCAAGATCGACCGCCTCCTCGCCCTGTTCGGGTCGCTCGACGACGCCGACAAGGCCACCTTCGCCTTCGACCCGATCGCCATCGACTGGGCCTACTTCGTGCAGGAGGTGCACCTCCCGTCGATCGTGGCCCAGGCGCGGGTCCGCACCACGCCGGGCAAGCGCAAGACAGCGTCGCGCTCCGACCGGGGCCGCAAGGCGGTGCTGTCCCCCGACCGCCACATCGCCGCCTTCGACCTGGAGAACACGCTCATCGCCTCCAACGTCGTGGAGAGCTACTCGTGGCTGGCCACCCGCCACCTCCCGGCCGACGAGCGGGTCCGCTTCGTGCTGCGCACCCTCCGGGAGGCGCCTACCCTCCTCGCCCTCGACCGCCGCGACCGCGGCGACTTCCTGCGCCACTTCTACCGCCGCTACGAGGGCGCCTCCCGCCAGCAGGTGGGCGACGACGCCTGGAACATGTTCTCCGACCTCATCCTGCGCAAGGCCTTCCCGGCCGGCATCCGCAGGGTGCGCGAGCACCGCGCCCTCGGCCACCGCACGCTGCTCATCACCGGCGCACTCGACTTCGCCATCGAGCCCCTGCGCCCCCTGTTCGACGACATCGTGTGCGCCAAGCTGGGCACCGATTCCGACGGGCGGCTGACCGGCGAGCTGCTGACCGGCCCCCCCACCGGCGAGGCCCGCGCCCTGGTGATGGCCCGCTACGCCGAGGCCGAGGGGCTGTCGCTCACCGAGTCGGTGGCCTACGCCGACTCCGCGTCCGACCTGCCGATGCTGGAGGCGGTGGGCCATCCGGTCGCCGTCAACCCCGAAGCAAAGCTGGCCACCATCGCCCGCAAGCGGGGCTGGCACGTCGAGCAGTGGTCCAAGGCGCCCGGCGCCCCCCGCCCCCTGCTCCCCATCGGCCCCCTCCTCCACGTCCCCCGGGGCCGGTCCCGAGTAAATAACCACCGGAATCCGGTGGCTATTTCCTCGAAAGGTGGGGAGACAGGGTGAAGGCGCTCGTATACGAGCGGTCGATCCCGAAGTTCGCGGCGGCGCGGGTGGCCAGCGCCCTCGGTGGCGCCGGCAGCCGGGTGGGGCCGCTGCACCTGACCGACGTGGACGAGCCCGCCCTGCCCGGCCCCGGGTGGCACCGGGTGCGACCGCGCCTGGCCGGCATCTGCGGATCGGACCTGGCCACGGTGGACGCCAAAAGCAGCCGGTGGTTCGAGGGCGTGGTGAGCTTCCCGTTCGTGCCCGGCCACGAGGTGGTGGGCGACCTCGACGACGGCACCCGCGTCGTCCTCGAACCGGTGCTGGCATGCGCGGCGCGGGGCATCGACCCACCGTGCGACGCCTGTGCGGCCGGCGACAACGGCAACTGCGAGCGCATCTCGTTCGGGTGCCTGGAACCCGGGCTACAGACCGGCTACTGCGCCGACACGGGCGGCGGCTGGTCGCACGCCCTGGTGGCCCACGACAGCCAGCTGCACACGGTGCCCGACGCCATGAGCGATGAGGCGGCGGTCATGGTCGAACCTGCAGCCTGTGCCACCCACGCCGTCCAGTCATCGGCCATCCCCGAGGGGGCGGTGGTGGCCGTGCTGGGCGCCGGCACCCTCGGCCTGTGCTCCATCGCCGCCCTGCGCCGGCTGGCCCTGCCGGGCACGGTGATCGCCGGCGCCAAGCACGACGTGCAGCGGCGGCTGGCCGCCGACCTGGGGGCCGACGTGGTGGTGGCGCCGGGCGAGATGGCGCGGGCCGTACGCCGCCAGACCCGCTCGCTGTCGGTCGACGGCCGCCTCACCGGCGGGGCCGACGTGGTGGTGGACTGCGTCGGGTCGGCCGACTCGCTGGAGCAGGCACTGGCCGTCGTCCGCCCCAAGGGCACCATCGTGCTGGTCGGCATGCCCGGCAGCGTGCGGGTCGACCTCACGCCGCTGTGGCAGCGGGAGATCCGCCTGGTGGGCTCCTACGCCTACCGTCACACCACCTTCGCCACCGCCTTCGAGCTGGTGGCCGAGTCCCGCCTCGAACGCCTGGTGTCCGCCCTGTACCCGCTGGAGCGCTGGCGGGAGGCCCTCGACCACGCCGCCGCGTCCGGCCGGCGTGGGGCCGTCAAGATCGCCTTCGACCTCCGGTCGACCAAGAAGAGGTCAGCGAAGCCATGACATTGCGTGAGCGAAACGAACGAATGAGGTCGAAATAATGCCCCGCCCCGGCTTCGTGCTCGACGTCGACCGCTCCACCCCACCCACCCTTTTCTGGCACGGCGAGCAATTCCGTACGGAGCGCCTGCCCACGGGCAGCCGCATCATCTACCCGCCCGAGCCGCTGGCCGCGTTGGAGGACATCGACGGCGCCATCCGCCACGCCCTGCTCAACCCACTGGGCGACAGCCAGCCCCTGCCGTCGCTGCTGACGTCGGGCATGAAACTCACCATCTGCTTCGACGACATCTCGCTGCCCCTGCCCCCGATGCAGCGGCCCGACATCCGCCAGCGGGTGATCGAGGCGGTGCTCGACATGGCCGCCGACGCCGGCGTGGACGACGTGGTGCTCATCGCCGCCCTTGCTCTCCACCGGCGCATGACCGAGCCCGAACTGCGCCACGCCCTGGGCGACCGGGTGTACGACTCGTTCGCCCCGTCGGGCCGCCTCACCCAGCTCGACGCCGAAGACCCCGAGCAGATGCTGCACCTGGGTACCACCGACCAGGGCGAGGACGTGGAGATCTCCAAGCGGGCCGCCACCAGCGACCTGATCGTGTACGTGAACATCAACCTGGTGGCAATGGACGGCGGCCACAAGAGCGTGGCCACGGGCCTCGCCTCCTACCGCTCGCTCAAGCACCACCACAACGTGCGCACGCTCCAGCACAGCCGCTCGCTCATGGACCAGAAGCGCTCCGAGCTGCACACGAGCAACTGGCGCATGGGCCGCCACATCGCCGCCCAGGGGATCAAGATCTTCCAGATCGAGACCACCATGAACACCAATACCTTCCCCGACCAGTTCTCCTTCCTCATGAAGCGCGAGTGGGAGTGGACGGCCAGGGACCGCATGTCGTACATGGCCGTCAGCCGGTCGCTCGACCGCACGCCGTCCCGTCTCCGCACCACCATCTTCCAGGGCATCAAGTCGCCCCACCAGATGACGTCCGTGCAGGCGGGCGAGGTGGAGGCAGTGCACGAGGTCACCACCGCCAACGTCCACCGCCAGCAGCTGGTGGAGGTCGAGGGCCAGACCGACATCCTCACCATGGGGCTGCCCTACATCTGCCCCTACAACGTGAATTCGGTGATGAACCCGATCCTGGTGGCGTGCCTCGGCCTCGGGTACTTCTTCAACCTCTACCGCAACAAGCCGCTCGTGCGGGAGGGTGGCGTGCTGATCATGCACCACCCCACGCCCCGTGCCTTCCACCCCGTGCACCACCCGAGCTACATCGACTTCTTCGACCAGGTGCTGGCCCAGACCACCGACCCGCTGGAGATCGAGGCCAAGTTCGAGACGAGCTTCGCCACCGACCCCTGGTACATTCACCTGTACCGAACGAGCCACGCCTACCACGGTGTCCACCCGTTCTACATGTGGTACTGGTGCGCCCACGCCCTGCAGCACCTGGGCATGGTGATCATCGTGGGCGGCGACCCCAAGTCGGTGCGCCGCCTCGGCTTCAAGCCGGCGTCCACCCTGTCGGATGCGTTGGAGATGGCGAGTGACGTCGTCGGCCCCTCCCCGACGCTCACCCACCTCCACGCCCCGCCCCTGCTCATAGCGGACGTGAAATGACGCCCGCCCCCCGCTTTCGAGTAAATAGGGTGTCAAAACGACACCCTATTTACTCGGGAATGCAGTGAGGCTGCGGCCGCGGGCCCGGTTCCCGCTGGGCGCGCCGACGTGGCCGACGGGAGTGCCCCGCCCGCCGGTGGTGCGCGACACGGGGGTCAACTACGACACGGCGTGGGCGCGGAAGTACCCGGCGCGGCTGGCCCGGGCGCTGTGGCTCGACGGAGTGACGCGGCCGCTGATCAAGGGGCTGGCGGCACCGGACATCGACGGACTGGACCGCCTCGACGCCCTGCCGGCGCCGGTGATCTTCGCCGCCAACCACTCGAGCCACGTCGACACCCCACTCGTGTTGACCTCGCTGCCGGAGCGGTTCCGGCACCGCACGGCGGTGGCGGCCGGCGCCGACTACTTCTTCGACAAGCGGTGGAAGGGCGGGCTGTGGGCCCTGTCCATCAACGCCATCCCCATCGAACGCACCCGGGTGAGCCCGCAGTCCACCAAGTTGGCGGTGTCGCTCATCCAGGACGGCTGGAGCCTCGTGATCTTCCCCGAGGGCGGCCGCAGCCCGGACGGGTGGGGCCAGAGCCACCGGGCGGGCGCCGCCTACCTCGCCGTGCGAACGGGGGCGCCGGTGGTGCCCGTCCACCTGCACGGCACCCGCCGCATCCTCAAGAAGGGAGGCAAGGGCGTGCGCCCGTCCCACACCGAGGTGACCTTCGGGCGCCCGCTGCGAGCGGCGGAGGGCGAGAGCGCGGCCGACCTGGCCGTGCGCATCGAGCGGTCCATCGCCGTCCTGGCCGACGAGCGCTCCGAAGGCTTCTGGGACGCACGCCGCAACGCCGCCGCCGGCGCCACGCCCGCCCTCACCGGCCCCGGGCCCACCGGCTGGCGCCGGGCCTGGGCCCTTGAGGAGAACCGCCGACGGCAGGGCACGTCCAAGCCCTGGCCCCCCAGGAGCGCAGCGAGGGACTGACGCACCGGGGAGCCGGCCCCCGGACCCGGCAGGCCGGCGACCCCGCAGTCGGGGGCGGTACACTGCCCGCACTGCAGGACCCGGGGCGGTGCCATCGACGGTGCCTTCTCCCCAGAACACCTTCAACGGAGAAGGCCCGGCCGATCCACCCCGAGTCGCCCCGAGCGGCGGCTCCCGGAACCCAGAGGTTTGCCCATGCGCCCCGAACGCGATGCCTGTGGCATCGGCTTCACCGCCGACATGCACGGACGGTCTTCCCGGGCCATCGTCGAGGCCGCGTTGTCGGGCCTGGCCTGCGTGATCCACCGCGGCGCGGTCGCCGCCGACCTCCGCACATCGGACGGGTCCGGCCTGCTCGTGCCCATCCCGCCCGCCATCTTCGGCGATGGCCACGGGCTCGCCGTGCTGTTCGTGCGGGGCGACGATCCCCGTGCCGCCGTCCAGGCGGCGGCCGACGCCGAGAGCATCGACGTCGTCGACTGGCGCACCCCGCCCACCGACCCCGACCAGCTCGGTCCCGTAGCGCGGAGCAGCCAGCCGGTCATGCTGCAGGCCGTCCTCTCGTTCCGGTCCACCACCACGAACGGCACGAACGGCAACGCCGGGCGCAACCGGGAGGCAGCCGCCTACCGCATGCGCCGGCGCATCGAGGCCACCACCACCGGCACGTACGTGGCGAGCTGCTCGTTCCGCACCGTGGCCTACAAGGGCCTGGTGGCGGCCGACCTGCTGGGCCGCTTCTACCTCGACCTGGCCGACCCCGCCTTCGAGGCGCCGTTCGCCGTGTTCCACCAGCGGTTCTCCACCAACACGCTGCCCACGTGGGAGCGGGCCCAGCCCTTCCGGAGCCTGTGCCACAACGGCGAGATCAACGCCATCGCCGGCAACGTCAACCGCATGCGGGCCCGCAGCGTGCTCGGCACCGAGGCCGCCGGCCTGGGCCCCGAGGAGCTGTTCCGCCCCGTCCTAAGCCCCGACGACTCCGACTCGGGCCAGCTCGACTCGGCCGTGGAGCTGCTGGTGCGGGGCGGGCGTGACATCCGCCACGCCATGTCCATGCTCGTGCCCGAGGCATGGGAGGGCGCTCGCGACCTCGACCCCGAGGTGCGCGGCTTCTTCCGCTACCACGCAAGCCTGGTGGAGCCGTGGGACGGCCCCGCCGGCCTCATCTTCACCGACGGCCTCGGCGTCGGCGCCGCCCTCGACCGCAACGGCCTGCGCCCGCTGCGTTACGCCATCTGCGACGACGGGCTGGTGGTGTGCTGCTCCGAGGCGGGCGCCGTCGACCTGTCCGGCCACGAGCGGGTGCGCCGCGGCCGCCTGGGGCCCGGGCAGATGCTGTTCGTGGACCCCAGCCGGGGCGTGCTGCTCGACCGCGAGTGCAAGGAGCGCCTGGCCGCCGGCGCCCCGTACGCCCGGTGGGCGAGCGACGGCCTGCGCAAGGTGGACCTGGGCCGCCCGGTGGCCGAGCCGCCGGAGGCGGCCGAGCTCACGCTTCGCCACCTGGCCCACGGCTACACCACCGAAGAGCTGCGCATGGTGCTCAAGCCCATGGCCACCGAGGCCAAGGAGCCCACCTTCTCCATGGGCGACGACTCGCCCCTGCCCCACCTGGCCGGCCGCCCGCGGCCCATCCACCACTACCTGCGCCAGCGCTTCGCCCAGGTCACCAACCCGCCCATCGACCACCTGCGTGAGCGGCTGGTGATGAGCCTGCGCACCCTGCTGGGCGCCCGCCGCCCGCTGCTCACCGAGCAGGCCGGCGCCGCCCGCCTGCTGGAGCTCGACTCGTTCTTCCTCTACCCGTCCACCGTCGACAAGCTGGCCGCTCCCGACCAGGCCGACTTCGCCTCGGCCCGCCTCGACGCCACCTTCGCCGTGGCCGCCGGCCCGGCCGGCCTGCGCCAAGGCGTGGAGGACATCTGCGGCCAGGCCACCGAGCTCATCAAGGCCGGCACCGAACTGCTCATCATCGACAACGGCGCGGTGACGGCCTCGCGGGCGCCGCTCCCGAGCCTCATGGTGACCGGCGCACTCCACCAGCGTCTCATCGTCTCGGGCCTGCGCTCCGCCGCCAGCCTGGTCGTGGTGGCCGACGACGCCCGCGACGTCCACTACCTGGCCACCCTGCTGGGGTACGGGGCCGACGCCATCTGCCCCCGCCTGGCCCTGCTCACCGTGGCGGCCGAGGCGGACACGTCCGAGGAGAGCGACCTGCACAGCTCCGAGGCCCAGGAGCGCTTCCACGCCGCCTCCGAGGACGGCGTGCTGAAGATCATGTCCAAGATGGGCATCTGCACCGTCGACTCCTACCGGGGCGCCCAGATCTTCGAGACGGTGGGCCTCGGCCCCGACGTGGTGGACGTGTGCTTCACCGGTACGCCGTCCACATGCGGCGGCATCGGCTGGGACGCTTTGGGTGCCGACGTGCTCTCGCTCCATGCGGCAACGCCGTGGCCTCCGGACGGCGGCTCGGCCCGCCTGCCCAACCCGGGCTACTACCGCAGCCTGAAGAAGGGCGGCGAATACCACGTGCACAACGCCGACGTGGTCACAGCGCTCAACAACATGAACGCCGCCCACCTCCTCCAGAAGGCCCTGAAGGCCGAGCGGGACGACCTGTACGAGCAATTCACCGCCCTCGTCCACGACCGCCCCGTCACCGAACTGCGGGACCTGCTCGAGCTGGTACCGAGCGTGAACCCGGTGCCGTTGGAGGAGGTCGAGCCGGCCACCGCCATTGCCACCCGGTTCTCCACCGGGGCCATGTCGCACGGGTCGCTGTCGGCCGAGGCCCACGAGACGCTGGCCGAGGCCATGAACCTCATCGGCGGCCGCTCCAACTGCGGCGAGGGCGGCGAGGCCCAGTTCCGCTTCCGCACGCGGGGCCAGGCCAAGGGCGACAAGAACTCCAAGATCAAGCAGATCGCGTCCGGGCGCTTCGGCGTCACCCCCGAGTACTGCGCCTACGCCGACGAGCTACAGATCAAGATCGCCCAGGGCTCCAAGCCGGGCGAGGGCGGCCAGCTGCCGGGCCACAAGGTGAGCGAGGAGATCGCCAACCTCCGCCACACGCAGCCCGGCGTCACCCTCATCTCGCCCCCGCCCCACCACGACATCTACTCCATCGAGGACCTGGCCCAGCTCATCTTCGACCTGAAGCAGGTGAACCGCTACGCCGACGTGTCGGTGAAGCTGGTGGCGGGCGACGGCGTCGGCACCATCGCGGCGGGCGTGGTGAAGGCCCTGGCCGACGTGGTGCACATCTCGGGCGCCAACGGCGGCACGGGCGCCTCGCCCCTGTCGTCCATCAAGCACGCCGGCATGCCGTGGGAGCTCGGGCTGGCCGACACCCAGGCCGCCCTCATCGAGAACGGCCTGCGCGACCGGGCCCGCCTGCGGGTCGACGGCGGGTTCATGACCGGCCGCGACGTGATGATGGCGGCCCTGCTCGGCGCCGACGAGTTCTCGTTCGGCACCGCGGCCATGATCGCCGAGGGCTGCATCATGCTGCGGGCCTGCCACCGCGACACCTGCTCCACCGGCATCGCCACCCAGCGCCCCAACCTGCGGGCCAAGTTCGCCGGCACCCCCGAGGGCGTGGCCGCCTACTTCATGTTCGTGGCCGACGAGGTCCGCCGCCTGCTGGCCGGTCTCGGCTTCCGCACCCTCGAGGACGCCATCGGCCGGGTGGAGTACCTGCGCCAGCGCCGCTCAGGCGACGAGCGGGCCGACACCATCGACCTCACCCCCCTCATCACCGCCCCCGCCGACCGCTCGGCCCCCCGCCGGTTCGTCGCCGGGGTGCCACTCCAGCGGCCCCGCTCGGTGCTGGGCGACCAACTCGAGGCCGACGCCTTCCGGGCCATCTGGGACGCCGATGAGATCGACCTCACCTACGAGATCACCAACCGCGACCGCACCGTGGGCGCCGCCCTGGGTGGGGCCATCGCGCTCGAATGGGGAGGGCGGCCCCCGAGCGGCACCGCCCTCGTCCACCTCACCGGTTCGGCCGGCCAGAGCCTGGGCGCCTTCCTCACCGCCGGCATCGAGATCGACCTCGCGGGCGAGGCCAACGACTACGTGGGCAAGGCCATGGGTGGCGGCCGCATCGTCATCCGCCCGCCGGCCAACGACGCCGGCGAGCCGGTGCTGGCCGGCAACACCTGCCTCTACGGCGCCACCGGCGGCGACGTCTTCATCGCCGGCTCGGCGGGAGAGCGCTTCGGCGTGCGCAACTCCGGCGCCAACGCGGTGGTCGAGGGCGTGGGCGACCACGCCTGCGAGTACATGACCGGCGGCACCGTGGTGATCCTCGGCCCCGTGGGGTACAACGTCGGCGCCGGCATGACCGGCGGCGAGGCCTTCATCTGGGACCCGGGCGCCCGCCTCACCACCCGGCTCAACTCGGCGCTGGTGACCGCCGCCCGGCCCGACGCCGAGGAGGTCGAAGAGCTGCGCTGGCTGGTGGAGCGCCACTTCGAGCTCACCGGCTCGCCCCGCGCCGAGGCCCTGCTGAAGGACTGGCACACCACCCTCGAGCAGATGTGGCACGTCGCCCCCGTCGGCCGGGTCCCCCGCATGGAGGCCCAGGGCGAGGGCCGAGTGGGGACGAGCGCATGACCGCCGCCCGAATCCATCATTCCCGAGTAAATAGGGTGTCAAAACGACACCCTATTTACTCGAAAGCGGGCGCTTTGTGATCGGGCCGGGGACGCCGGTCGAGCTGGTCGACGGGGTGTACGCGCGGCTGGCTGAGCGGGTGGGGGCGGCGCGTGAGGCGGTGGGCCGGCCTCTGACGCTGGCCGAGAAGATCCTGTTCAACCACCGCCTCGACCCGGCCGCGCCGGTACCCGTGCGGGGGCGCACCGAGTCGGAGCTGTGCCCTGACCGGGTGGCCATGCAGGACGCCACCGCCCAGATGGCGCTGCTCCAGTTCGTGACCGCCGGCCTCCCGTCGGTGCACGTGCCCACCACCGTCCATTGCGACCATCTGATCCAGGCCCGCGTCGACGGGCCCACCGACCTGCTTGCCGCCGAGCACCTCAACGCCGAGGTCTACGACTTCCTGCGCACGGCGTCGGCCAAGTTCGGCATCGGCTTCTGGCGGCCCGGCTCGGGCATCATCCACCAGGTCGTGCTGGAGCAGTACGCCTTCCCGGGCGGGATGATGATCGGCACCGACTCGCACACGCCCAACGCCGGCGGGCTCGCCATGGTGGCCATCGGGGTCGGTGGCGCTGACGCGGTCGACGTGATGGTGGGCATGCCGTTCGGGCTGCGGTGGCCCAAGCTGGTCGGTGTCCACCTCACCGGCAACCTGAGCGGGTGGACGTCGCCCAAGGACGTCATCTTGAAGGTGGCCGACATCCTCACCGTGCGGGGCGGCACCGGCGCCATCGTCGAGTACTTCGGCCCCGGGGCGGAGTCCATCAGCGCCACCGGCAAGGCCACCATCTGCAACATGGGCGCCGAGATCGGCGCCACCACCTCGCTGTTCGCCTTCGACGAGCATGTGGCCGCCTACCTGCGGGCCACCGGCCGGGAGGAGATCGCCGACCGGGCCGCCGCCCACGAGGAGCACCTGCGGGCCGACCGCGAGGTGGCCGGCGACCCTGGCCCCTTCTTCGACCGGGTGGTGGAGATCGACCTCGACACCCTCGAACCCCACCTCAACGGTCCCCACACGCCGGACCTGGCCCACCCCGTCTCCCGCATCGGCGCCGACGCGGTGGCCGCCGGCTGGCCGCTCGAGATCAGCTCCTCGCTCATCGGCTCGTGCACCAACTCGTCCTACGAGGACATCACCCGAGCCGCCCACGTTGCCCGCCAGGCCACGGCCAGGGGGCTGAGGGTGAAGACCCCGCTCCTGGTGACGCCCGGCTCCGAGCGGGTGCGGGCCACCATCGAACGCGACGGCCTGCTGGCCGACCTGGAGGCGGTGGGCGGCACGGTGCTGGCCAACGCCTGTGGGCCCTGCATCGGCCAGTGGAAGCGCGACGACGTGGTCGAGGGCCAGGTCAACGTGATCGTCAACTCGTACAACCGCAACTTCCCGAAACGCAACGACGGCATGGCCTCCACGCTGGCGTTCGTGACGTCGCCGGAGACGGTGATGGCCTACGCGCTGGCCGGCACGCTCGACTTCAACCCCCTCACCGACTCGATCGACGGCGTGAAGCTCGAGCCGCCGGTGGGTGACCGGCTGCCCGAGAAGGGCTTCGAGCCGGGCGACGACGGCTTCGTGGCCCCTCCGGCCGACACCACAACGGTCGAGGTCGTGGTGCGGCCTGACAGCGATCGGCTGCAACTGCTCGAGCCGTTCCCGGCGTGGGACGGCCTCGACTTTGTCAACCTACCCGTCCTGCTCAAGGCCAAGGGCAAGTGCACCACCGACCACATCTCGGCCGCCGGCCCGTGGCTGCGCTACCGGGGCCACCTCGACAACATCAGCCGCAACCTGTTCCTCGGGGCCGTCAACGCCTTCACGGGCGGGGCCGGCACCGGGCGGTGCCCCGTGCACGCCAAGAGCGAGCCGTTCCCCGACGCCGCCCGCCACTGCAAGGAAGCGGGCGTGTCGTGGATCGCCATCGGCGACGATAACTACGGCGAAGGCTCGTCGCGCGAGCACGCCGCCATGGAGCCCCGGTTCCTCGGCGCCAAGGCGATCCTCGTGCGCTCGTTCGCCCGCATCCACGAGACCAACCTCAAGAAGCAGGGCGTCCTCCCCCTCACCTTCGCCGACCCCGCCACCTACGACCTCGTCGAGGAGACGGACACCATCTCCGTGCTCGGCCTCGCCACGCTGGAGCCCGACAGGCCGGTGCAGTGCCGAATCACCAAGGCCGGAAGCTCGACGGTGCACTTCGAGGCGCTGCACACCATGTCCCCCGAGCACATCGACTGGTTCCGCTCCGGCGGCGCCCTCAGCCTCATCCGCTCCCGCGCCCGCTGACGCCAGGACGTAACCCTCCAGCGTCATACCTCATACCGTCCCACTCTCGCCTCTTCCCCCGCCCGAACGGGGGGCCGAGGGTGGTGATCGTGAGAAATCAAGTCTTGTATTCGGACTTCGGTTTGCCATACTTCCGCCGAACGATCCTGCCGGCGGACTGAGATGGGCACCGGGGGGGTGCGGCACTCGGTACGTCACGCGTACCCAATGCCTCGTCGAACCCTCGCGCGCCGCTCGCTCCTCGCCGCCCTTCTGGCCGTCCTCCTGGGCGCCGGAGCGATCCCGGCCCTCGACCGGGTGCAAGGCGACGTGGTCTCGGCCGCCGCCGAGGAGGGCGAAGCGCCCCTGCGCCCGGGGCCGGCCTACTGGATGGCCGGCACGGATGGTGGCGTGTTCGCCTACGGGCGGGCCGCCTTCGCCGGCAGCACCAGTGGCGCCTCCCTGCGAAGCACGGTGGCCGGCATCGCCAACACCCCGACCGGACAGGGCTACTGGCTGGCGGCCAAAGACGGCGGGGTGTTCGCCTTCGGCGACGCACCGTTCCTGGGCGGCGTCGCCGACCTCCCCCTGAACAACCCCGTCGTCGACATCACCGCCACACCGTCCGGCCGGGGTTACTGGCTGGCCGGCGCCGACGGTGGTGTGTTCGCCTTCGGTGACGCGGCGTGGCTGGGCGGCATCGCCGGCGCGTCGCTCAACTCCCCCGTCACCGCCGTCGTGGCCACGCCCTCGGGCAAGGGCTACTGGCTGGCCGCCCGCGACGGCGGCGTGTTCGCCTTCGGTGACGCGGCGTGGCTGGGCGGCGCAGTCGACATCGAGCTCACCAGGCCGGTGGTCGACATGGCGCCCACGCCGTCCGGCGACGGGTACTGGCTGGTGGCCGGCGACGGCGGGGTGTTCGCCTTCGGCGACGCCGGGTTCTCCGGGTCCGCCCTCGGGATGGCGGCCAGCGGGTCGGTGGTGGGCATCGCCGCCACCCCCAGGGGCCGCGGCTACTGGTTGGCCTCCCGCGACGGCGGGGTGTTCGCCTTCGGCGACGCCGGCTTCTACGGGTCGACGGCCGACAACCACCTGGGCCACTCCATCGTGGGCATCGCCTCCGGGGTCGGGTCAGCGGTCCCCGAAGCGGGCGCCGGCCGCCTCATGAGCACGTTCGGATGGGACATCTCGTGGCCCCAGTGCGACAAGCCGCTTCCCGGTGGTCGCCACGGCTACGCCGTCATCGGCGTCACCGACGGCCACCTCTGGGACATAAACCCGTGCCTGGCCGCCCAGCACCGCTGGTCGACGCGGGGCGGCGCCCTGGGCGGTCTCTACGTCAACGTCAACTGGCCGTCGGTGGCGCTCGAGCCGGGCGTCGCCGCTCAGATGGCCGACCGGTGCGCTATCGACGACAAGGCCTGCCAGATGTACCAGTGGGGCTATCGAGGCGTCCTACACGCCGTCGGGCAGGCGACGGCGCAGCACGTGTCGGCGCCCCTGTGGTGGCTCGACGTCGAGACGGCCAACCGGTGGTCGGGTGACAAGGCCCTGAACACCCGCGTCGTCCAGGGCGCGATCGACGCCCTGGAGGAGCGGGAGATCAAGGTCGGGATCTACTCCACCTGGTACCAGTGGGGCGTCATCGTGGGCGACTTCGCCCCGGGTCTACGCCGCCCCCCGTCCCCCAGCTGCCGCCCCTCCCCGAGCCGGTGCTGCGGGCGGCGGGCGCACGGCGCCCCATCTGAGGAGGGCGCGAAGCGGGGGCCACTCACCCGCGGGCGGCCGCCCCCGATCGGTGCAGTCGGACTAGGCCGACGGGAGCGTGAGCTCGATGGCGAGGTCGACGCCGTCCTTGATCTTGAGGGCGCCCAGCTTGGAGTAGGGCTTCACGCCGAAGTCGGAGTGGTTGAGGGCCGTCCTGCCCGAGAGCTTGACGTCGCCGCCGGTGTCATGGACGCTCACATCGAGGGTCACGGGGCTGGTCTGGCCGCTGATCGTGAGGTTGCCGGTGAGCTTCAGGTTGGGGGCGGCGCCCGAGACGCCGGTGGACTTGAAGGTGATCGCCGGGTGCTTCGACGTATTGAGCGTCTTGTCGGAGTTGGAGGCGATGTCGCCGCGGTCCTTGTCGCTGAGCGCCTTCACGCCACCGGTGGCCTGCAGGATCTCCAGCGACCGGGGGTCGACACTGACCTCGACGGAGGTGGCTGCGGGGTTGGCGGCGTCGATGTTCACCGTGCCGTTCCACTTGGTGGCCTCGAGCACTAGGTCGTGGCCCATCTTGGCGCCCATTCCTCCGACATAGGTGTTGACAGTCAACTTCCCGTTCTCGGGACCGATGCTATGGCTACCGCTCTTGATGGTCATGGCGGGTGATCCTACCGAAAGTGCCCGCCGCGGATCGAGTCGGGCGGGATGCCAGGCGTCACACACGCCGTCATCGAGCGTGCCCATGAGCGAGCAGGGCCGTCAAAACCGCCTTCGGGGGACCGCCGGTCGCCTCTCCGGTTGCTGCAAACCCAGCGAATCTGGCGAACCTGAGTACTTCCCTGCGATCCGGCTGGCACTCCGGGGCTGTGGCTGGGATGCTGGAGATCCGAGTCGCCGGGCTCGGCAACTTGGCTTGGCCAGGGAGCAACTTGGCCTGACCAGGGAACAGACAAGCACCCTGGCGTGTTGCAACCTCCTCGGCCACCTGGCCGTGCAGGGAACTCGACCGAGCCGGCCGAGCGTTGAGAGCATCGACGAGAGACGAACCTATGGCATCCCGCGAAGACCACGATTCCAGCGAAGACCTCCTTCACGTCTACCTGAACGAGATCGGCAGCCACGAGCTGCTGACCAAGGCCGACGAGCAACGCCTCGGCACGGCCATCGAGGCCGGGCGGGCAGCAGCCACCGAGCTGGCGGCCGCCGCGCCGCTCACCGCCCATCGCAAGCGCGAGCTGCGCAAGGCGGTGGCGGGTGGCCAGCGCGCGACCGAGCGGTTCATCCAGGCCAACCTGCGCCTCGTGGTGTCCATCGCCAAGCGCTACCAGTCCTCGGGCCTGCCCCTCCTCGACCTGATCCAGGAGGGCAACTTCGGCCTGATCCACGCGGTGGAGAAGTTCGACCACAAGAAGGGCTTCAAGTTCTCCACCTACGCCACGTGGTGGATCCGCCAGGCCATCCAGCGGGGTGTGGCCAACACGGCCCGCACCATCCGCCTGCCCGTCCACGCCGGCGACACCATGGCGCGCGTCCTCAAGACGCAGACCCGCCTGCAGATGGAGCTGGCCCGCACCCCCACCATCGACGAGGTGGCGACCGAGTTGGGCGTGAGCCCGGCCAAGGTGATCGAGGCGCTGCGCTTCCCGAGTGAGCTCCGTTCGCTGTTCGAGCCCCTGGGCGAGGACCGCGACGCCGAGTTGTGCGACGTGGTGCGCGATCCCGACGCCGCCTCGCCTGCCGACGAGGTCCTGGCCAGCGTCATGCCGGCCGAGATCAACCGGCTGCTGTCGATTCTCGACGAGCGCGAGCGCGAGATCCTGCGCCTGCGCTTCGGCTTCGACCGCAGCGGGCCGCAGAGCCTGGGTGAGGTGGCCGAGCGGCTGAACCTGAGCCGGGAGCGCATCCGCCAGATCGAGTCGCGGGCCATGTCGAAGCTCCGCCACCCCTCGGTCGACACCGGGGCCCGCGAGCTGCTGACCGGCTGACGCCGGTGTCGCCTCGGAACCGGAGGTTCCTTCGGCGAGCTTTTATGGTGCAAGGGTCGCCGGCAGAGCCGGCGACCCTTGCTCGTTCTTCCTTGTGCGCCAGCCGGGTGGGCCGCCTTCGGCGGCGGCGGCGGCCGGCGCCGTTGGCCCTCGGCCTCAGGCCCCGAAGGCGACGCTGACCTGCATTTCCTCGGTGCCACGCACCACGGTGAGGGGCAGGGCGCCGTCGGCGCCCACGGCGTCGAGGGCGGCCCACAGGTCGTCGAGGTCGGCCAGCTCCCGGTCACCAGATGCCACCAGCAGGTCGCCTTCCTGGAGGCCGGCGCCGGCGGCCGGGCTGCCGTCGGCGACCTGGCGCACGAGTAGTCCGTCCCGCTCGGGCAGGCCCACGGCCCGGCGGAGGTGGCGGGCGGCACGGGGTGGGGCCAGGGCGACACCGAGGTGGCGGCGCACGGGCCCCTCGCCCCGGGTGAGGGCGTCGATGCGGGCCTCCAGGTCGTCGCCGGCGGGCAGGGCCAGGTAGAACCCGTCACCCAACCGGTTGGTGTTGAGGCCCACCAGGCGGCCGGCGCCGTCCACGATGGGGCTGCCGGACGAGCCCCTGGGCAGGGGCGCCGTATGTTCGATGGTGTCGGTGATGCGCCGGCCCCGGGGGCCCCGGAAGGCCTGGCCGACAGACGACACCAGCCCGAACGACACCCGCACGCCACCGGCACCGCCGGCCGTCACGGCGAAGACGACGGCGCCCGTGCGGGGCGCCTCGGTGGCCCGCTCGATCGGCGTCACGCCGGCCGTGCCGACCGTGAGCACGGCCAGGTCGCCGTCGACATCGACGCCGGCGGCCCTGCCGACCTCGCTGCGCCCGTCGGCGAAGGTGACCGTGGCCTCCGCCCCCCGCAGGTTGTGGGCGTTGGTGACCACCACGCCGTCGCGCACCACCACACCGGCTCCCCGCCCGCCGCCCCGTCCAATGCGCACGACCGCCGGCCCCACCCCGTCGACCACGCCTGCGGCCGCCGTCTCCAGGTCTTCCAGGACACCCATGTGCTCGCTCCTCGCTTGTGACTTGCACTTTACTAGTGACTTCTTTGGTACCGTACACCCGTGCGGTGGGTTGTGGGAACGACGAGGATTGCGGTCGTGCCCGATCCCGCGTCCGCTGCCGGCCAGGATTCGGCCCTGGAGCGGGCGGTGGCGAGGGTGGGCGACCGGTGGACGCTGCTGGTCGTGTCCGCGCTGCTCGACGGCCCGATGCGGTTCGGTGAGCTGGCTGCTGCGCTCGGCTCCATCGCCCCCAACGTGTTGAGCCAGCGGCTCAAGCACCTCGAGCGCGAGGGCGTGGTGGTGGCCGAGGCGTACACGGCCCGCCCGCCCCGCTTCGCCTACCGGCTCACCGCCAGCGGACAGGAACTGGCCGGCGCCCTGCGCCTGCTGGCCCAGTGGGGCGCGGCGGGCGACGGCACGGACGGTGTGCGCCACCCGGCCTGCGGCACGCCCATGGAGCCCCGCTGGTGGTGCCCCACGTGCGCGGTCGCCGTCCACGGCGGCACCGGCGCCGGGGGCGACGGCCTCACCTACGCCTGAGGCGCTCTTCCCGGCACCGGCACCGGCACCAGCGCCGACGCCGGCGGTTCAGGGCGTCTCGGGTCGGGTGTCGGGCCCGCCCTGGCCGGCCTGGGTGAGGCCATACGCGGTGACCGCCACGGCGGCGCCGGCCATGGCGCCGAGCACACCGGCCACGGCCAGGAGCCTGATGCCGGACGAGGCGCCGGCGCTGAGCCGGGCCACGTTGGCGAGGGCGCCGAGCACGGTGGCGGCGGCGATGGCGGCGAGGCCGCCGATCCGGCGCCCGGCCGGAGGGCGCCCGACCTCCACCCGGGGCTGGCGCCTGGCCCACACGACCGTCATCGCGGCCAGCACGGCCACCCCGATCACCCCGCACCCGTACTGCAGCCACACGTGGAGGCGGTGCCCGAGCACCTGTTGGCGGAGCAGGCCGACGGCCTCCACGGCCCAGCCGTCAGGGTGGGTGAAACCGTCCCACACCAGGTGGGTGACGGCACCGACCAGCACGGCCGCCACCGTGATGGAGGCGCTACGCCATGTCGTCGGCCCCAGATCCCGGCACATCGCCCGTCCGAGGTGGGCCCACCGGTGCGGCAGCAGGCCGGCCAGCGGGCGCTTGACCAGGCCGTTCCACACGGCCAGCACGGCGATCGACGCCGGCAGGCAGAACAGCACCACGCCGAGCGGCCGGTGCCCGAAGTCGCGGTTGGTGTCGAGGAAGGCGACGTAGGCGAAGTCGGGGGACATGGCCCCGGCCGCCAGCGCCATGGTGGCCAGCCGCCCCCCGGACAGCTTCGACAGAGGCGGCGCGATCACAGCATGGGCAACCGTGAACGGCACCCGACCAGGGTACCGAGAGCGACCGTGCCGGGGCGGTCGCCGGGCGGTCGCGGCCCGTTCCGGGTTCGGTGAGCCGTAGGCTCCGCCGCCATGCAGGAGGGGAGCAAGAAGGCCATCGTTGCCGCCTTCTTCGCCAACCTCGGCATCGCGGTGGCCAAGTTCGTGGGCTTCTTCTTCACCGGGGCGGCGTCGATGCTGGCCGAGGCCGTGCATTCGGTGGCCGACTCCACCAACCAGGGACTCCTCCTCCTCGGCGGGAAGCGGGCCAAGCGCCCGGCGACGGAGGAGCACCCGTTCGGCTATGGCCGCGAACGCTACTTCTGGGCCTTCGTCGTGGCCCTCGTGATCTTCAGTCTCGGCTCGCTGTTCGCCCTGTTCGAGGGCGAGGAGAAGCTGCGCCACCCCCACGAGCTGGAGTCGGCCGGCTGGGCGGTGGCAATCCTGGTCGTGGCCATCGCCTTCGAGGGCTTGTCCCTGCGCACGGCGGTGCACGAGAGCCGGGCGGCGAAGGGCAGCCGGTCGTGGTGGACGTTCGTCCGCCGCTCCAAGAGCCCCGAGCTCCCGGTGGTGCTGCTGGAGGACACCGGCGCCCTCCTCGGCCTGGTCTTCGCGCTGACCGGCATCGGCATCGCCGAGCTCACCGGCAACCCCCGCTGGGACGCGGTGGGCAGCATCGCCATCGGCCTCCTGCTCGGCGCCATCGCCATCGTCCTCGTCATCGAGATGAAGAGCCTGCTCATCGGGGAATCGGCGTCGCCCGCCGAGGTTGAGCGCATCTGCGGCGCCCTCACCGAGGACGGGCGCGTGGAGCGGGTCGTCCACATGCGCACCGAGCACCTCGGCCCCGACGAGCTGCTGGTGGCGGCCAAGATCCTCGTCGCCGCCGACCGCAGCCTCGGCGAGGTGGCCGACCTCATCGACGAGGCCGAGGCTCGCGTCCGGGCGGTGGTGCCCTCGGCCCGGGTGATCTATCTCGAGCCGGACATCGATCGCTCCCCCGCCGGCTCGTAGGTCCGACTCCGACCGTTCTGGTACCGGAAATCGACCGCCACCGGTCGATTTCCGGTACCAGAAGGTCGGAGTCGGCGTGTCAGTCGGAGGAGGCCAGGCGGACGGCTTCGGAGAGGGGCATGGCCCGGCCCTCGTCCCAGGCCGCGTCCGCCTCGTCGCCCAGGGCGGACCGGGCGGCGGCCAGGTCGGCGTCTCGGCCCGGCTTCTCGGCCGGCGGGAGAGGGGCGCCCAGCTCGTCGCGCACGGCCTGGGCGGCGCCGAGCAGCACCATGGCCTGGCGGAACGACGCCTGGGCGACGGCCGTGCGGGCCAGGCCCTCCAGCCACTCGGCCATGGCCCGCTTGGCGCCCATGCCGCTGGCCAGGGTGAGGGCCCGGACATCGAGGGACGAGGCGCCGGCGTGGTCGCCCCCGGCCCGGGCCACCTTGGCCAGGCGCAGGAGGCACAACGCCATCCAGTACTTGTCGCCCAACTCGTCGGCCAGGGCCAGGCTCTCCGTGAGGAGGGACGACGCCTCGGGCAGGTCTCCCTCGGCCAGGGCCAGGTAGCCGAGGTTGGCCAGCGAGTTGGCGATGCCCGGGCGGTCGCCCAGCTCGCGTTGGAGGCCGAGGCTCTGCCCGTAGAGCTCCCGCGCCGAGGCGTGGTCGCCCTGCTGGAAGGCCAGGTAGGCCAGGTTGCCGGTGACCATGGCGATGCCGTGCGGGTCGCCCATGCGCCGGCGCACCTCCAGGCTCTCCTCGGCAAAGGCCCGCGCCTCGGTGAAGTCGGCCTGGTTGTGGGCGACCGTTCCGAGGTTGGTGAGGGCGGCGGCCACAACGTTGTCGTCGGCCAGGGCCCAGCCGATGGCCAGCACCTGCTCGTACAGCGGGCGGGCGGCGGCGAAGTCGCCCTGGAGGACGGCCAGGTTGCCGAGGCCGTGGACAGCCGCCGCCACGGCCCGCTCGTCGCCCGCCTCGCGGGCTAGGCGCAGGCTCTCGATGTGCAGTGTGCGCGCCGGCTCGTAGTCGCCCTGGCGCTGGGCCAGGATGGCGGCCGAAGCGAGGGCCCGCGAGCGCACCTCGGGCGGAGCGGTGGAGCCGGCCTCGAGCAGAGACTCCAGCCAGCCCCGGCCCTCGCTGAGATAGCCGCGGACCTCCCAGAACCGCTCCAGCGACGCGGCCATGGCCAGGGCGATGGCGGCCTCGTCGGACCCGGGGGTGGCGCCGCCCCAGGTGAGGGCGGCCCGCAGATCGTCGAGCGCCACCTCGAGCACCCCCAACCACGTGGCCTGGTCAGGGCCCCGCAGGGCCAGGTCGGCCCGGGCCGCCAGCGCCGCCGCCCACGCCAGGTGGGCGTTGCGCCGCATCGCCTCCGCCGCCGGGTCCTCGGACAGGCGCTCCAGGCCGTAGCGCCGCATCGTCTCCAGCAGGCGGTAGCGGGTTGGGCCCACTCCGTGTTCGGCCATCACCAGGGACTTGTCGACCAGGCCGGACAGGAGCACCAGCACCTCGTCGCGCCTGACGCCGTCGCCCGAGACCACGTCCTCCGCCGCGTCGAGCGGGAAGGCGGCGGCGAACACCGACAGGCGGGCGAACAGTGTGGCCTCGCCCGGCGCCAGTGCGTCATAGGTCCAGTCCACCGCCGCCCGCAGCGTCTGGTGGCGCTCGGGCGAGCTGCGGCTGCCGCCGGCCAGGAGCCGGAACCGGTCGTCGAGGCGCCCGGCCAGCTCCTCCACAGAGAGCATGGCCATCCGGCCGGCAGCCAGCTCGAGGGCCAGCGGGATGCCGTCCAAACGGCGCACCAGCGCGGCGAGGGCGGGCGCGTCCGCGTCGGCGAGCTCGAGGCCGGGCCGGGTGGACGCGGCCCGGTCCAGGAACAGCCGGACCGCCTCGTACTCCCGCAGCCCGGCCAGGGTGAGGGCGGTGCCTGCGGCCGTGGCCGGGTCGGGGATCGATAGCGTGGGGACCCGCCACACCGTCTCGCCTGCAACCTTCAAGGGCTCCCGGGTTGTGGCGAGGATGCGCAGGTCGGCGCAGGCCCGCAACAGGGCGCCGGCCACGTGGGCCGAGGCGTCGAGCACGTGCTCGCAGTTGTCGAGCACGAGGAGGACGGGCCGTGAGCACAGGTAGGACGTGACCGTCTCCAGGGGGCTGCTGCCGGCCTGCTCACTCAGGCCGAGGGCCGACAGGACCTGCTGTGGCACCAGGCCCCCGTCCGACAACGGGCCGAGCTCCACCAGCGTCACCGCCCCCGGGTCGGCCGCCGCCTCGTCGGCCGCGATGCGCAGGGCCAGCCGGGTCTTGCCCATGCCTCCGGTGCCGGTGATGCTCAGCATGCGGGTGGCTGACAGCAGCCCCTTCACCTCGGCGATGGCGTCCGCCCGGCCGACGAAGCTGGTGAGCGGCACCGGCAGGGGCGGGGCGGGCGGGAGCGGGGCGGCCTCGCTCGCCGGCGGCGCCACCGGCTCCTCGCCCAGGACGGCGACGTAGGCGGCCTGAAGCGGCGGTGACGGGTCCATGCCGAACTCCTCCACCAGCAGCCGGCGGGCCCGTTCGTAGGCCCGCAACGCCTCGGCCCGGTTGCCGGCGCCGGCGTGGGCGGTCAGAACGCGCAGGTGAGCAGACTCCCGGAACGGTTCGAGTCCCACCGCCTCGTCGGCCAGCGTGACCGCCGCCGTCCAGTCGCCCTCGGCGGCGGCGGCGTCGCTCGCCACCTCCAGGGCCAGCAGGCGCAGGTGGGCCAGCTCGGCCTGCCGGCGCTCCACCCACGGGCCCGTCACCCCGGGCAGCAGCAGGCGCGACGCCGTGGCCGCCGCCGCCACCGCCGCCTGGCGGACGGGCCCGGCTGTCCCCGCCGGCAGCGGCCGACCCCCGCTGGCCGCCGCAAGTGTGGCGCGCGCCCGCTCGACGGCGGCGGCCGCCGCTTCCACGTCGACCACCGTGCCGGCCGGCAGGTGCAGTTGGTACGAGCCGGCGTCGGTGGTGAGCGCCTCCGTCGGCCTCAGGCCGGCCTCGGCCAGCACGGCCCGCACCTTGGAGACCACGACCCGCACGGAGGTCTCCCACGACCTGGGCAGGTCCTCGCCCCACAGCACGTCGGCCAGCTGGTCGCGTGACACCGGGCGGTGCCGCTCGGTGACGAGGTAGGCGAGGGCCAGGCGGCCGAGGGACCCCAGCCGGCCGGCGTCGACGGGCCGGCCGTCAGCCACGACCTCCACCCGGCCCGCCAGCGCGATCCGGAGGGCCATCGCGGCAAAGGTAGCGGCCGCCCCGTTCGGGCCGGCGGCCGCGGCCGATGGCGGCCCGAGATCGCTCCCGCTACTTGCTCTGCGCCGCCCCCGGCGGTGCGAGCTCCACCCACGTGACGCCGGGCGTGAGCCCCACAGGCTTGCCCGCCGCGTCGGTGTACGCGGTGACCGCCGCGGCCGTCGGCTTGGACCACTTGCCCTTGGTGATCTTGCCGTCGGTGAAGATCCAGGCGTCGCCGGTGCCGATCAGCTGCGCCTCGTCCACCACCGCGCCCGACCGGTCGCGCTGGCCGGTGTCCTTGTAGGTGACGAACTGCACCACGACGTTCTTCGGCGCCGCCTGCACGCCGGCCTCGTCGTTGAAGGGCGTGCCGTCCTGGCTGCGCTTCCACGTCCCCGACCCGGCGTCCCACGCGTAGTCCACCTTGGTGGCCCGACCGCCGAACTGGTATTCGACATGAAGTCCCGCGGCGGCGTCGCCCGCTCCCGCCACGCCGGCGCCGCGGTAGGTGAACAGCGCCGGCGGCGCCTTGGCATCGGGAGCGGCGCGCGCGAACAGCGCTGAGGTCTTCGAGTACAGGTTGTACGTCTGCGGCTTGCCGGACCGGCGGTTGTAGTCGCCCGCCGCCTTGTTGGGGCTCAGGTTGACGAGCGGCGCGGCGTCGATCAGGGCCTGGAATGCCGCGTTGGTACCGGCATAGGCGAACAGTGGCCTGTTCAGCGGCGCCACCAGGGCGATGTCGGTGGACCGGGCGGAGCGCACGGGACCTACCGGATCGGAGTCGTTGGTCTGGAAGATCGTGAACAACCGGGTGATGTGGCCCTCGACCTTCTCGACGATCACCACGTCGGCCTGGTTGATCCCCGACTGCGGGCGTCCCTTTGGCGCGTTGTCGATCTTCACCACCAGCGCCGGGCGGGCCCGGCGGGCCGCGTCGGGCTGCGGCAGGCCGGTGAGGGGTGCTAGGTCGCCCGTCGCCGGAGGGGGGCTGGTCGCCGGCACTTTGGTGGTGGGGGTGGTGGTGGCAGCCTTCTTGTCGCCGCCCCCGCCGCACGCCGCCAGGACGACGCATGCAGTGAGGAGGGGAAGAGCGAGACGTCTCGATCGCATGGCCTCATCCTCGCATCTCCGCGCTCCCTCACCAGCACATGGCCCCGCCGTACCATGCGAGATGCACCAGTTCTTACGGCGTCCCCGTCCGCGTCTGCTCTCCCTTTTGGCCACCGGCGCCCTGCTGGCCGGCGCCTGCGGCGGAGGTGGGGGCGGCAAGAACGGCGACAACGCCGCCAAGGCGGGCGATGACGCCACCACGACCACCACGGCTGCGCCGATGCCTGCGCCGATCACCGGCCTGGTGCTGACCGACGGTTCGGTGGCTACCCGTCCCGCCGTCTCCGTCAAGGTCGACAACACCCCGAAGGGCCGTCCCCAGAGCGGCATCGACAAGGCCGACCTGCTCATCGAGGAGAAGGTGGAGGGCGGTTTCACCAGGTTCATCGCCGTGTTCCACTCGGAGGACGCCGACCTGGTGGGCCCGGTGAGGTCCGTGCGCTCCACCGACCCCGGCCTGGTCGGGACCTTCGGCGGCGTCTTCGCCTTTGCCGGCGGCATCCCCGCCTTCGAGAAGCTGGCCCGCGCCCAACCGGTCACCGTGGTGAGCGAGAGCGTCTCGGGCGAGGGATTCCAGACCCCCGCCGGAAAGAAGCGCCCGTACGCCACCTACACCGCCACGGCCAAGCTGCGGTCCCTGGCCAAGGACCGCACCCAGCCGCCGCCCAAGCTGTTCGAGTTCCTGCCCGCCGGGGGCACGTTCGCCGCCGCCGGCGCCACGCCCGCCGTCAGCGCCGCCGTCGGCTACGGCGCCACCAGCTTCACGGTGGACTACGACGCCGCCACCAGCACCTGGAAGCGCTCGTCGGACGGCAAGCCCCACCTGGTCGCAGGCGGCGCCCAACTCGCCTTCGCCAACGTGATCATCCAGCGCACGTCGTACAAGGCCACCGGCTTCCGCGACCCGGCAGGTTCGGCCGTCGACGAGGCCACGGTGATCGGCGAGGGCGACGCCATCGTGCTGTCACAGGGCAAGCAGGCGGCGATCAGGTGGAAGAAGACATCCGCCACCACGCCCACCACCTACACCGACGGCGCCGGCGCGCCGGTGCAGCTCCTGGCGGGCAGGACGCTCATCGCCCTGCCGCCGGCGGCCAATCCCATCACGGTCAAGTAGGGCGTCGGCGCCCGCCCTGCGTACGTCCCAGCCCGTCGGGCGGGACCCGCGGGCGGGCATCGTCAGCCGCCTGAGTCCGCCGGCCGCACCAGCTTGGCCACGTCGATGGAGGCCGGCGGCACCGCCCTGCGCAGGACGGTGCCGATGTCGCGCAGCTCGCCGACCCGGTGCCCGCACGTCTCGCAACCGGCCAGGTGGGCCTCAACCTTGGCCAGGTCACGGGGCGACAGCCCGCCGTCCACGTAGGCACCCAGCTGGTCGACCGTCGCACGGCACCGCCGCTCGGCGCCTGGGGCAACGTGGGCCTGGAGGTAGCGCTGGCGCAGGCGGGCCCGGGCCCGGACGGCCCGCTGCGCACAGGCGTTGGGCGTGACGCCGAGGAGGGCGGCCGCCTCCCGCATGGGCAGGCCCTCCACCTCGGTGAGGTAGAGGACGGCCCGCAGATGGGTGGCCAGGCCGGAGAAGGCCCGGGCGACCAGGGCGGCGTTCTCCACCGCCACCACCCGCTCGGACGGGCGGGCGTCGGTGGACGGCGCCTCGGTGTCGTGCATGTCGTCGTCGGGCACGGTGCGCGCCGCCAGGCGGACCTGGTCGATGGCGGCCCGGCGGGCGGCGGTGACGACGTAGGCCTCGAACCCGGCCCCTTCGGGGAAACGGCCCCCCCGAACGACGTGGAACACCTTGGCGAAGGCGTCCGACACGGCGTCGGCCGTGTCGTGGGCGTTGGATGCCACCGACCGGGCAGCCGCCCGGGCCTTGTCCAGGTGCCGGCCGTACAGCTCGGCGAAGGCGGCCTGCTCCCCGTCGGCGGCCGCCGCTACCAGCTCGGCGTCGGTTCGCGGATCGCGACGACCGCCGCCGCTCGCACGCTGTCCGTCTCCCACATTCGAGCTCAACCGACCGTCTCCAGGCACCCACGGCGGGCGTGGACCAGTGCCATCGTCGTGGACCCTTCCTAACATGTCTGGCCCTTCGGTGGGCCGCTACGCGAACTGGACCTCGAACACGTACTGGGTGGCGGTGCCGTCAGCCGAATACACGGTGAGGCGGTGGGTGCCCGACGTCTTCGCCGAGAAGCGGTCGCGGGCGTCGGCACCGAACAGGCCGAGGCCCGAGTCGTCGACGGAGGTGGCGTCGTCAACGGTCTGGCCTGGCTCGCGCACCTCGAAGCCGACGTCGCCGGTGGCGGAGCCGGCGAAGATCTCGATCTGGTCGCCCGCCGCGAGGTCGATCAGGTACGTGTCGCCGTTTTCCTCCAAGGGGTCGATGATCCCCGTGACCCGCTCACCGATCTCCAGCGGCTCGTTGTCGTCCACGTCGTCGTAGCGGCCCAGGGACACGTTCGACGTGTACGTCATGTGGGCGCCCTCGGGCACGCGGGTCCCCACCGCGATGACGACGAACGTCTGGGCCGGGACCTCGAACTCGAACACGCCGGGGGCGACGGGAACATCGGCGCCGTCCGCGTCGTCGAATTCCTCGCCGGCCGCGTCGATGGCTTCCTGGTTCGCGAAGTAGACCTCCCCCCCGTCGAGGTCGGCGGCGTACACCGCCGGCAGGGTCTCGGGCGGCAGTTCGAGGCGCACGTTCTTCGACGATCTCCCGGTGTGGAGGGTGAGCATCTGGGCGGCCTCGGTATCGGCCAAGTCGAACGACCCGGTCTTGGAGCCCCTTCGGGGGAACGGCACGTACGGCGGGGTGTCGCCATCGCGGATGTGGCGGATCGCCCGGCGGGTGTCGCGGCCGGACAGGGCAAGGGCGAATTCCTCGGCGAAGCTGAAACCGGAGACGCCAACCACATGGCCGCCGTCGTCCACCAGCGCGCCGCCGCTCTGGCCGCCACCGATGGCGGCGTCGGTCTGGAGGAAGGTGAGCCCGTACCCTGTGGCCTTGCGGGTGCGGGAGAGGATGCCCCGCGAGATGGTTGCCTGGGGCTCGTCGTCGATCTCGCCGGGGTAGCCGACCAGGTAGACGTCGTCGCCCCGCTGGATGCGGTCGTAGTCGGCGATGGCAAGAGGCGTGCGCTCGGTGTCGACCGGCCCCACCAGGGCGAGGTCGGCCGAGAAGTCGACGCCGAGCACCGGGACGTCGCGGTGGTGCTCCGTCTCGCCGAATACCAGGTCCACGGCGCCGAACGGGTCCACCACGTGGGCGTTGGTGACCACGTACCGCCCGTCCACCAGGATGCCGCTGCCGGTGCCGAGGGGTGACTCCACGAAGGCGAGCGACGGCGACACGCAGTCGAGAATGGCCCTGGCCCTGGTCCCGGCCGGCGAACCGGCCGCGCAGCCGGCGGACGCGCCGCCCCCCGCGGTGACCGCGCCGCCGTCGTCGGACGCCGCCGCGATCACGGCGATCAGCGCCGACGACACCATGACGGCGGCCGCCGCCACCAGGACAGTCGAGCGACGCATGGGCGCGACGCTAACGTGCCCGGCGCTGCCGGGGACCGGGTCAAGGCCAGTCGAGGTTGAGCGACTTGGAGGCCGCGCAGAGCTACACCACCTGGCCGACCCGGCCGGCTCTGGTGGTCATAGGGCGCCGAGGTAGCCGACGGCCGGGCGGTGTTCCGCCGCTCGGTCCGGTCGACGACCCGTGGGGGCATGCAGATGGCGGAGAATGGACCGGTGACCGTCCCGAGCAGCGACACTCCGCCTGTCACGCCGACTGCGACAGTGGCCAAGGCGCTGGTGGACAACGTGTCCGCCGTCGTCCTTGGCAAGCGGTCCGAGGTGGTGCTGGTAGTGGCCGGCCTCCTGGCCGGCGGGCACGTGCTGTTGGAGGACGTGCCTGGCGTGGGCAAGACCCTCCTGGCCCGCAGCCTGGCCAGGTCGCTCGGCGGTACGGTCGCCCGCGTCCAGGGCACCGCCGACCTGATGCCGTCCGACATCACCGGTGTCCACGTGTACGACCCGGGCGGGCGGTCATGGGACTTCCACCCCGGCCCCGTGTTCAACAACGTCGTGTTGCTCGACGAGATCAACCGGGCCACGCCCCGGTCCCAGTCGGCCCTGCTCGAGGCCATGTCGGAGGGGCAGGTCACCGTCGACGGCACCAGCCGCCCGCTCCCCCACCCGTTCTTCGTGATCGCCACCCAGAACCCCTACGGCGACGTGGGCACGTTCCCCCTGTCTGAAGGCCAGTGCGACCGCTTCGCCCTCATCGTGTCGCTCGGCCTCCCCGGGCGCGAGGCGGAGCGGGCCGTGCTCCGGGGCGACGGCGGCCCGGCCGCCCTGGACTCGTTGGAGCCGGTGGTCTCGGGCCCAGACCTGGCCGCCGCCATGGCCGACGTCGACCGCACCCATGTCGACCCGGCGATCGGCGACTACGTGCTCGACATCGTCGACGCCACCCGCTCCCACCCCGACCTCGATCACGGGGCCAGCCCCCGGGCCGCCCGCACGTTCCTCCAGGTGGCCAAGGCCTTCGCCGTGCTGCACGGCCGGGACTTCGTGGCACCCGACGACGTGAAGGCGGTGGCGGTCCCCGTGCTGGCCCACCGGCTGGGCGTGCTCTCCCGCCGCGGCACGGCCGCCACCCGCACGCTGGTGCAGGACCTGCTGGACGGCATCGCCGCTCCCGCCGTCTAGTTGCGTGCCGCTCCTCGCTATTCCTCGGTCGGGCCGTCCGCGTCCGGCCGCGTCCGCCTCAAAGACCGAGCGCCGGCTCGCCATCACCTCCGGCACCGGCGTGGCGCTGATGGTGGTGGGCGTCGGCATCTTCGTCAGCGGTCCCCGTGGCCTCGGGATGGTGCTGTTCCTCGGTGTCGGCGCCGCTGTCGCCCTCGACGTGCTGGTGGCCGTCCAGGCCACCCGCCGGGTGGTGGTCGCCGGCCATGCCCACCCCTGTGACGTGGTCGTGGGCGACCGGTTCGCCGTCGAGGTGGACGTGCGGGGCCGGTCGCTGCCGGTGCTGCTCGACCTGCCGGGCGGGCCGGCGTCCAAGCTCGTGGTCCACCCGCCGGCGACCGGCTCGCTCGACGGCCACGCCGACCGGCGGGGGGTGACCCGCCAGATCCTGCTGCCCGTCAGGAGCACCGGCCTGTGCGGCCTCATCTCGTGCACCCGCACCCACCGGGTCGCCCTCCCGAGGCCGCTGGAGACGGGACCGCGGCCGGTCCCGCCTGGGACGCCCTTCCCCGAGCTCGGGGGCGGCTGGGGGGAGGGGGCGGTTGCAGCCGCCGCCGACGGCGAACTGGTGCGGGGCCTGCGCGACTACCTGCCCGGCGACAGGTTTCGCCAGGTCCACTGGCGGGCCACCGCCCACACGGGTGCGCTGGTCGTGAAGGAGACGGAAGAGCCACAGGCCCCAGTCCTCCACCTGGTGCTCGACATGGGTGAGGGCGGCGAGACGGGCGAGGCGGCGGCCGGCCGCAGCGCCTGGTACGCCGGCGAGGCCCTCAGGCGGGGCTACCAGGTCACCCTCACCACCGTGGAGGACGGGCACCCGCTCACCGACGCCACGCCGTCGATGCTCCAGGTAAACCGGCGCCTGGCCCGCACAGGCCCGGGGACGCCGCCCCACCCCAAGGGCGTGGCCCGGGGCGTCCGGGTGCTGGTGGTCTCGGCCGAGGGGGACTCGTGGCCCTAGTCGCTGCCATCTCCGCCGCCCTCGCCGCCTTGGGCGCCTTCGTGGCCACCGGCGGCCTGCGGCTCGGCTCGGTCGGCGTCGCGCCCGCGGCCTACGCCCTGGCTCTGCTGCCAGGCGTGGTTGCGGTGGCGCTCGGCCGCCGGGCGCCCGCCGTGCGGGCGTTCGCCCTCCCGCCCCAGGCGCTGCGGTGGTTGCGGTTCGGCGGGATCGGCGTGGCACTTCTCCTCGTGTCGGCCAAGCAGCTGCCCGAGGTCGTGGCCGGCGCCGTCACGACCGGCGCCGCCCTGGCCGCGGTCGCCCTGGCCTACTGGTGGCCCCGCCCCGCCTTCCTGCGCGCATCGGTGGGCCTTGCCGCGCTGGCCCTGCTGCGCCCCCAGGCCGATCCCCGCGAGAACGTCGCCGCCCTGGTCGTGGCTGTGATGGCGGCGGCCGTGGCACTGGTGGCATGCAACCGCCTCGACACCGCAACTTACCCGGTGCTCGGGGGCACGCGTCCCGCCGTCAGGCCGAGGCGGGTGGTGGCCGAAGCCGCGTTCGTCGCCGGGGCCCTGCTCCTCGGCGGCCTCCTGTCGTCGAGGTTGGAGCAGCGCCGGCCCGCTCCGTCGTCCCAGTCGAGCACCGGGGCGAACCCGGTCGACCAGCAGCCGGCGCCGCTCGCCTTCCAGGACGTCCTCGACCCCAACGAGGCGGGGCCGGGGCGGCGGGGCGGCGACCCCGACCAGGTCGTCCTGAAGGTGGATGCCGACCGGGCCGGCGTGCTGCGGGCCATCACCTTCGACATGTGGGACGGCCGGCGGTGGGGGCGGTCGGCGGCGCTCGGTGAGAGCCGGGTGTTCGACGACCGCGGCGGGGTGCCGGTGCGCGGGGACCGGTTCGGGATCGCCACCGCCAGCTTCGTACGTCAGCGCATCACGGTCGAGGCGCCGTACGCCGGCGTCGCCGTGGCGACCCCGGAGGTCCTCTACTACGACCTTCCCGTCGCCGGTCAGGTGTTCCCCGACGGCGCGGTCGCCCTGCGGCCCGCCCTCGGCAAGGGTGCCGTCTACATCGCCCAGACCGCCTGGCGCGGGCCCGGAGGCGGCGAATTGCGCAGCTCGCCGGCCGGCCTCCCCCACGACGGCGTGCCCTCCGGCTCGCGTATCTTCGACCCGGGGGTGCTGGACACCCATGCGCTGTCGGCCGACCCCGGGCTCAGTGATCGCGCCCGGGCGCTGGCCGAACGGGTCACCGCCGGCGCTGCCGGTGACTACGACAAGGTCGCGGCTCTGACCGCCTACCTGGACGCCCACGTGGCGGTGGACGACGACGTGGCGCCGCTCCCGGCCGGCGCCGATGCCGTCGACAGCGTGCTGTTCGGCGGCCGCCCGTCGTCACCGGAGCGACTGGCGACCGCCCTGGCCCTGCTGACCAGGGCGGTCGGCCTGCCCGCCCGCCTGACCACCGGCTTCCTGCCCGGCCGGCGACCGTTCTTCGGCGGCGACTTCGCGGTGCGAGCGGGCGACGCCCACGCCTGGGTGGAGGTGCCGTTCCTGGACCTGGGCTGGGAGCGCTTCGACCCCAGCGGGCGCATCGCCACCGCCGAGGCGCAGGACAGCCTGTGGGCCCGCCTCCAGCGGGCATGGGAACGCTTCTGGCCCCTGTTCGTGCTGGTCGTCGCGGCGGTCGGCGTGGTCGCAGTTCGCCGCCTGGTTGCGCGGCGTCGCCGCCTGGCCGCCACCCCGTGGGCGAGCCGCTACTTCACCCGCCTGGTGCGGGTCGGCGCCGAGCGGGGTCGTCCCCACCGGCGGGCGGAGACGCCGGCCGAGTACACCACCGCCCTGGCCGGCGGCGTGCTGGCCGACGAACGACTGGTGGAGGTGGGCCGCGTCCTCACCGAGGCCGCGTGGTCGGGCAGGCAGCCGGCGGCCACCACCCGGGTGTGGGCCGAGCAGGTCCTCGATGAGGCCGCCCGGGCCAACCCCGCCTACCGGCGAACTCGCCGTCCCCCGGCCCGGACCGGCCCGGGCGCCGCGCCCTGACCGCGCTGCCCAGCTCGGGCACTGGTCCGCCGACTGATACCGCCTCGGTCCCCTACAGCTGACAGATCGTCGGGATGGGAACTCGGACGGAGCCGAGCGGGTCTTCCGGCCGCACCCGTCATGGCACCGGCCGCCCTGGCGCCGGCCCGCCGGCGCCGACCGCCGGCCGACCTGTGCGTACCCGCGACGAAGGGGCAGCCCGGAGGCTGCCCCTTCGCCCTACTGCCGGATGCGGTTGTCGGTTACCGACGAGCCTTGGCCGGAGCCTTGCTCTCACGACGGCCGGCCAGCACGAGGGCCGAGGCGCCGAGGGCGAGGACCAGACCGAC
>JAHFUS010000094.1 GCA_023264975.1 Actinomycetes bacterium
TCGCGGGATGATGGTCTTCGGCATCGGTCGGCTCCTTCCGTCATGTGGCTCAGGCCCACCATCGTGGCGGGTAACCCACGCACGAGGCGGTCCGGAGCCGGCCGATCCATGCCGACTGTGCGTTATCCGGGGATGGATGCTGGTAGATCCTGGCTGGCGTGTCGTTCGGTCGATCAGCTTGGTTCGCTGCTGGATCTGGCTCGGCTGTCCGGTTGTCGAGTTCCTCGGCTCTGCTCTCTCCGACGTCTGACGAGCGGCAGAACGGCTGCAGCGTTGACCGACCGCGCTGTGCTCGGCGACAGTGACCAGTCTGAAAGATCGGCAGAGCCACCCGCGTTACCCACCCGGGGATGGCACTGTCGTCCGCCACCTTGATGGGACCACCCTTCCGCCAGTGGCATGGGACCAGGCCCGGTGTCATCAGCGTCGGCGAGCCGATGATGGCGACGGCCCGGGCCGGGGTCAAGTGCGGCGGCGTCGCCTCGGTCGTTCGACGGTGTCAGTGGTGTCGCCGACGGTCGGCTTCTGGCGGTGCCGATAGCTGTCGCCGTCGAGCACGAGCTCGTGCGCGGCGGACTGCAGCCGGTCGATCGCCGACTGCGCCAGCAGGGCATCAGCCATGAGGTCGAGCCACTCGATCGGCTCCCGGTTCGACGTCGTGATGGTGGCGGCCCGGCGGTGGCGCTCGACGATCAGCTCGTAGACGTCGGCGGTGTCGAGAGCGTCGAGCGGCTGGAGACAGAAGTCGTCCAGCACGAGTACGTCGACGCGCAGCAGCTTGCGCATCTCGACGTCGTGGCTGTTGTCGAGGCGGGACGCCTTGAGCCGCTTGAGCAGGCGGTCGGTGCGCTCGAAGTGCACGCTGTAGCGGCGGCGGACCGCCGCGTGACCGAGGGCGGTGGCGAGGAAGGTCTTGCCCACCCCGACCGGGCCCATGACCACCACGTTGTGGCCCTCGTCGACGAAGCGCAGCGAGCACAGCTCGTCCCACATGGCGTGGTCGTAGGTCACCGCTGCGGAGTCGTCCCAGCGCTCCAGGCACATGGACGGGTCGAGCCCGGCCACACGGGCCCGCAGGGCGGCCGATGAGGTGTCGCGTCGCCCGCACCGCACCACTCGGCACCCGTCGAGGCCGCTACCGCCCGCCGGACCGCCTCCTCAACTTCCTCGAGAACCTGTGAATATGCGGCGCCGACACCCACTCCCAACCAGCACCTGTTCGGCTGACGGCACCGGAGCGCCGCATATTCGCGGGCTCCACATAGGAGCTTTTATGTGGCTTTCCGCATAGGATCTCACCGCCCGGCTCGCCGTCGCTAGCGCTAGCCCGAGCCCCAGCTGAGCGGCGGCGGCGGTGGCGGCCGGCGGTGGTCAGACCACGATGCAATCGAGGAGGCGACGACGGATGTCGCCCGCCAGTTCGCATCGCTCGGAGCGTAGCGACGGCCACCCCGGCCCATGCCGCGGTGCAGTCGAGAAAGTCTGAAGCGCCGGATGGTGGAAGCTGGGCGAGTAGCGGTGATACACCACTCCAAGGGGCCACTCGACTACGCATTGTGGTCATTGATGTGAAAGGACAATGAAAGTCACCGGCTGCACCATCCAGCCATGGTCGTGGCTGGCACACGAATATACGCATCGCTGCGAAAGCCCAACCGCTGTGATTTTCAACGAGACACAGGCGGGACTGCTGTGCGAACCGTTGTTGGGACCTCCTGGTGTCTGGCTTAGATCGGTCGCGCACACGCGCCCGTCCTGTCGAAGCCCCGCTCGGGCCCTACCTGGCTGAGCTTCTTGCAGGTGACCCGAGGTTTGCGGAGACATGCAGCCAGTTTCACCTTGCCGCCCTCGGCCCCGGCGGCTCGCGCGTGCGCGCACCTGCGAGGTTGCAACGTGAGATAGGCCGGCGAGTGAGCGCAGAGGCCGCACTGCCGCTCGACGAGGCGTTGAGCAGTTATGTGGCGGCCCTTGCGCATCGGTCCGCTGACGACGCACGGGTGTCGGTCCTCCTCAGCCGCCTCGGGCTGGCGGGTCAGCCGCCGGTGACTGCCAGGCAGGCCGGGGACACGCTCGGTGTCAGCGGAGAACGGATTCGGCAGCTGGTGGCCGCCTTGAATCGCCGGCGCGACTCGGGGTGCCCGTTTCCGTACCTCCCGCAGCTGGACTTGGCCCTCTCGGCGGTGGCGCAAGCCCTGCCCCTCGAAAGCGACGACGTTCCCCGGATTCTCGTTGAGGCAGGCGTTCTTGCCCAGTCGTTCTGCCTTGAAAGCCTCCTGGCCGCCGCCACGTTCCTGAACCGATGCCTGCCCTTCGAGATCGATCGCTCCAGCGGTCGCCCTGTTCTTGTGCCACTAGGCCGCAGCGGAACGTTTAAGGCCGACGCGACGGCAGCGGCGCACGCGCGCCGCAGGATCCGGCAATCGGGCGCTGCCTCCTTGGCCGACCTGGCGGCCGAGCTGCGGAGGAAGGGCGTGCTGTCCACCCGACGCCAGCTCCGCCTGACGTTGGAGTGGAGGGACGAGTTCCTCATCGAGTCGGGACACTGGATCCGATTTCGGCGAGACGACACCCAAAGCTCTTTCGTACAGACCAGCCTCCGCATGCTGGCGGTCAGTTCGCCGTTGCCCGTGGACGCGCTCCGTGCAGGCCTGGCTCGCGGGTGCAAATCTGGCCGTTCACCAATCCCGGCCCCAACGCCTGTTCTCGAGGGCGTGTATCGGGACTCGCCGTGGTTCTCGGTGGACGTTCACGGATCCGTGAGCCCACGTGATCCCTCCATGCAGCCGCAGCCGCCGAACCTGACTGGTTTGCGCCTGACTTCGCGATAGAGATCGGCCAAGGAATCAAGCAGCATCCGCGGGTCTCCTCGACACCTGGAGGAGCATCCGCCCATGCCCGATCCGACCCGTGGGTCCGACCGTGCGGGACGCCGTTCGAAGCGGTTCCTGTCGCCGTCGCAGAAGTACGAGATCTTCCTCCAGCTGGTGCGCCAAGAGGTCGAGGCTGCCGACGCCTGGCAGGTGGACCGCTCCACCATCATGCGCATTCGCACGGTGGCCAAGCAGGGCGCCCTCGACGCCCTGTCCAGCTCCAGGCCGGGCCGGCCGGCGGCGGAGCGGGACTTCGAATTGGAGGCGGCCCGGGCCGATGCCGTCCGCCTGGGCGAGGCGCTCAAGGAGATGGCGGTCAAGCTGAGGCTGGTGGAGGGAAAAGGAGCCTGGGGCTGAGTGGCCGAGTCCCGAGCCGTGTGGACGAGGCCACCAAGGCGGCGCTGCTCGACCTCGTCGATGACGCCCTCGACGCCGGGTGGAGCCTGCGAGGGGCGTGTCGGGAGCTGGAGCTGAACGAGCTGCGGGCCCATCGGTGGTCCGTCCGCCGGGCCACCGGCGCGCTCGCCGACCGCCGCCCCGGTGGAGCGGCCGTCCACGGCCTGCTGGACGACGAGGTGGCCGAGATCGTGGCCCTCTACAACGAGTGGGGCGAGATCGACCGCTCGCATCGCAAGCTGGCCCACCGGGGCTCCTACCTGGGCCGGGTGTGGGTGTCGCCGTCCAGCGTGCGGCGCGTCCTGGCTGCTCAGAGCCTGTTTCTGCACCAGCCACCCCGGCCCGGTCGCTCGCTGCGCAAACCCTTCCCCGAGTGGGTCGAGTACCGGCCCAACCAGATTTGGATCTACGACACGACGCACTTCACCAAAGCCGGCATGGCCGTGACGGTCATCGAGGACCTGGTGAGCCGCAAGTGGATCGCCGACATCGTCTCGGCCGAGGAGACCTCCACCCAGGTCGAGATCGTCTTCACCGACGCCCTTGCGGGCGAGGGCCTTCTCGAGTTGGTGGAGGCCCGGGCCGACGGCCTGGTGGATCCCAGGATCGACGACGAGTCCCGCCCCATACTGCTCGCCGTGTCCGACAACGGTCCCCAGATGACCTCGGGCTCGACGCGCGCGTTCATGGCCCTGTGCGCCATCGCCCAGCACTTCGGACGGCCCGGAACCCCGACCGACCAGGCGTGGATCGAGTCGCTGTTCGGGCACCTCAAGCACGAGTGGCCCCACCTGCTCGCCATCTCGGACCCGGCCGTGCTGCGGGCCGAGCTCGGCGTGGCCCGGACCCACTACAACGGCATCCGTCTTTCTCATGGGGTCCCCCCCGTGTTGCACGACGTGGCGTAGACGCCTGATGTAGGCCCGGTCCTCCCGGATCTCCGGGGGTGTTGGGGACGTGGTGTCTCAGGGCGCTGGTACTCCTATGGCCGGACAACGGCGAGGGGAGACGGGGATGCGGGCGCTCATGGTGAGGCTTCCGTCCGCTGCGGGCCCGTCACCGCTTGCACGAGCCGGAAGGGCCGGTCAACCGAGCTGGCGACGACGACATCGTGGCGTTGCTCTACGCGTGCCGGTCGGCCCGTGACCGCCTCGTCGTGGTGCTCATGGCCCGGGCCGGACTGCGCCGGGGCGAGCTGTGCGGGCTGCGGCGAAGTGACCTCCACGCCGCCGGGGACTCCCGGCGCCTGGGCTGTGAGGTGGAAGGCGCCCACGTGCACGTCACCCGCCGTGACAACCCGAACCAGGCCTGGGCGAAGTCACGTCGCCAACGCGTCGTGCCCCTCGACTCCCTGGTGGTCCGCGCGCTCGACACCTACACCCTGGAGCGGCTCGAGCATCCCGAGGCCACCAACAGCGACTTCGTGCTGGTGAACCTGTTCCGAGAGCCCCTCGGCGCTCCGATGCGTCCCGACGCCATCAACGAGGTGCTGCGGGCGGCCTCCAAACGTGCCGGACTCGACGCCGGGGTGGCACCCCACCAGCTGCGTCATGCCTTCGCCAGCAACCTGGCCGACGCCAGTGGAGCGCTGGATGAGATCGCCGAGCTTCTCGGTCACCGCTCCATGGCCTCCTCCCAGGTCTACATGCATCCCGACCCGGCCCGGCTCCGGCGGGCCATTGAGGCGGTGCCGACGCCCCGGGCGAGCGACGGCGTGCACCGGTGAGCCCGGCGTCGGGGCAGGGGGCGCTGGTCGCGACTGCCGGACGGTGGATCGGGACCGGTCCCGGTCGCGGTCCCGGGCAAGGCCAGCTCGAGCGGATCACGGCATTGATCGATGGGGCCTTCCTGGCCGAGATGGGTTGGGACCCCGGCCGTCTCGTTCTCGCTCCGCCGGCCGGGCACCGGCTCCTGGTGCGCCCGGTGTGCCGGGTGGAGGGCTGTTCGACCACCGCCACCGGCCGGGGACGGATCTGCCAGGCGTGCCGGCGCCGCCTCGGCGACGCCGGACCCGGCGACGATGGGGTCGAGTCGTCCATCCCGGGGCGGCGGCCGAGGCGAGGACCGGCGCCCTGCCTGGTGGCCGACTATAACCGGGAGCGGCTCTCGGCCGCAGCGGGGCTGTGCCGGGTCCATGCCGACCAGCACCACGCGCTTGGCGGTTCGAGGCAGGCCTTCTTGGACCACCCCGCCGTCGGGTCCCTCCCGCCGAACGGCCCCTGCGCGGTGGCGGCCTGTCCTCGCCAGCGGCGCCACCCCGACGGCCTCTACTGCGACGCCCACCAGCAGCGGCTTCGTGCTACCCGCCGCCGGGCCCCCGGCATCGACGAGGCGCACTGGCGCCGGGTCGAACCCGCGGTGAACGTCGGCGGAGAGGTGAGCATGCGCGGCCTCAGCCCCCTCGTCGTCGCCCAGGTGCTCTACGGGCTCCAGCAGCGCTGCGGGTTGGAGCGGGTGCAGACCAAGGAGGCCGACCTTCGTGCCGTCTGCGACGACCTGCGCCGCCAGCAGGTCGACGATGTCGCCCACTACACCCTCGGCGACCGTCGGGACCTCGGTTTCGTCGGTCTCCTGCGTTCGCTGGTGGCACACGCCCGCCGGGTCCTGGCCAGCCCTGAGACCGAGGTCGCCGGCGACGAGTGGGACCTGGCGGTGTTCGGCCATTCCGGCACCCTGTCGTTCACGGCCATCAGCCAGCGCTGGCTGGCAGAGGCAACCAAGCGATGGGCCGCCGACGACCTGCCCCGGCGGCGGGTCAGGGCTGGCCGGCGCACCAGCGGGGGTCTCGCCGTTCGTCACCACGTGAACTGCGTGGCCATGCTCTCGGAGTCGCTGCGGGCCCGGGACGGCGGCGGCGAGGACCCGGGGTCGCTCGGCCGGCCCGAGATGGAGGCGTTCCTGAACCGCCTCGCCTACCTGGAGTCGGCGGGGCGCATCAGCGGCGACGCCCGGCTGCGGGCGGCTCGCGAGGTGCGGGCGGTGCTATCCCGGGCCCGGGCCATGGGTCTGACCCGCCCCGGACAGGTCGCCGCCGGCCTCGGCGAGGACTTCGCCATCCACCGCGACGACATCCCCGATCAACCCGAGCGGGCCCAGGTCGGGCGGGACCTGCCCACGGAGATCATGCGCCAGCTCTGCGACAGGCTCGGGGAGATCACCTCGGCGGAGATGCGCTGCGCCATCGAGCTCGCCATCGACACCGGCCGCCGTCCCGAGGAGATCTGCGACCTCCCCTATGACTGCCTGGCCCGCGACGACGACGGCGGCGCCGTGCTCGTCTTCGACAACCACAAGGCCAACCGCCTCGGGCGCCGCCTGCCCATCAGCGAGGCCACCGCCCAGGTCATCGCCGTCCAGCAGCAGCGGGTCCGCACCCTCTATCCCCACACCGGCGCCGGTGAGCTGAGGCTGCTGCCCACCGACCGCCGCAACCCCGACGGGCGCCGCGCCATCACCGCCTTCAGCCTCGGGTTCCACCACCGGGACTGGATCGGCCGGGTGACGCCGTTGCACACCGCAGACGGCGCCGAGTTCGACCCGGGCCGGATCGTGCTTTACGCCTATCGGCACAGCTACGCCCAGCGCCACGCGGATGCCGGGGTCCCCATCGAGGTGCTGCGGGAGCTGATGGACCACCGCAAGCTCGACACGACCAAGGGCTACTACCGCATCGGCGAGCCCCGCCGGCGGGAGGCCGTCGAGCGGGTCACGGCCCTGGCCTTCGACCGCCACGGGAACCGCATCTGGCGACAGGCCCAGGCCCTGCTCGACTCCGAGCACGCCCGGCGGGCCCTGGGTGAGGTCGCCGTCCCTTTCGGCGTGTGCACCGAGCCGTCCAACGTCGCCGCCGGGGGCGGGGCCTGCCCGTTCCGCTTCCGCTGCGCCGGCTGTGACCACTTCCGCACCGACGTCTCCTACCTTCCCGACCTGCAGGCCTACCTCGACGACCTGTTGCGCAACCGGGAGCGCCTCTTGGCCTGCTCGGAGCTCGAGGACTGGGCGCGCCGGGAGGCCATGCCGTCGGAGGAGGAGATCGGCCGGATCCGCGCATTGATCTCCCGTGTCAAAGCCGGCCTCGACGACCTCAGCCCAGAGGGACGGGCGGGCATCGCCGAGGCCGTCGAGGTGGTCCGACGACACCGCGCCGTCAGCGTCGCCATGCCCCAGACCCGCCGTGTCCCCGTTGACCTGCGGCCCCGGCGCCGGTGAACGAGCCCGATCGCACCGCGGCCATGGCCGAGGGCCGACGAGCCGACACCGCTCGGCGCCGTCAACGCGTGCTGATCGCCCTCGACGACGCCGCCGCCGGCGGACACGAGCTGACTGTCACCGGCATCGCCGGGCGTGCCGGCGTCGACCGGACGTTCCTCTACCGTCACCGAGACCTGCTCGAGCGGCTGCATTCCCTCGATGCCCAGCCGTCCGCCGGGGCCGGACTCGCCACGGTGACCAGGGCGTCGCTGCACTCGGACCTTCTGGCTGCCCAGCACCGTGGCGGACGCCTTGCCGCCCGCGTGCAACAGCTCGAACGGCGACTTTCGGAGCTCGTCGGTGAGCAGACCTGGCGAGATTCCGGGCTCGGCGCGCCGGTGGACATCGACCGGCTCAACCATTGCATCGTCTCGCTCGAAGCCGAGATCGCTGATCTCCGCATCCGACTGGACGAGCGAACCGAGGAGCTGGCAGCTGCCCGGCTGGCAAACCGCGAGCTCATGACGCGCGTCAACTTGCCTCGATCGCCGGCGTGAGCGTTCCCGGCCACGTGCACCACACCTGTTGCACTCGTCACTCTGGTTCTGCGACCGCCCCACCAGCCCAAACGCGAGAGCGTCACGTTCACGACAGGCGGGGACCCCAAGAGAACCGGCTCCACGCCGGCATCGGCTACGTCACGCCAGATGATGAACACTAAGTGCTTCCCACCGTAACTACATGCGTGTAACTTTCGGAACCGCAGAGGGGCTCCATAAGGGGAGGTGCGGCTGCATCGGTCATCCTTGGAGGTGCCGGTGGGCAGGCCGAGTCCGTTCCTCATCGAGCTGGTTGAGGCAGAACGCACAGAGTTGGAGCGTCGGGTTCGCACCCACACAGCTGAGCAGCGCCGGGTGGTGCGGGCTCGCATCGTGTTGATGGCGGCCGACGGCCATGAGAACGTGGCCATCGCCGAGTTGCTCGGTGTCGCTCCCAACACGGTCTACAAGTGGCGCAAACGGTTCTTCGAGGAGGGCCTCGACGGTCTGGCCGATCGGCCTCGATCCGGTCGACCGAAACTCTTCACAGCCCAGGTCCGGGCCGGAGTCAAAGCCATCGCCTGTGAACTCCCCGCCGCTCGCGGCGCTCCGCTCAGCCGGTTCTCGGCAGACCGCCTCTTCGAGGGTCGGCGTCTGCGGCCTAACGAGTTCGTCATCTCCGCCGACGAGAAGACCTCCATCCAGGCCCGTTGCAGCTGCCATCCGGGCGTGGCGCCGGGGGCGGGGCGGA
>JAHFUS010000040.1 GCA_023264975.1 Actinomycetes bacterium
CGACGAACTCACCGCCGCCGAGGCGCACATGCTCGGTGATCCGAGGCCGATCATCTACCGGATCGCGCCCTGATGACTTCAACAGTCACTCACGACCGACTTCCGGAGGTCTGAGTCTTCGAAGCGATGTCGCCCGAAAGCGAAGAGCACGCGCAGTCTAGGCAGCTGTTGAAGAAGTACAGCTCGGTCGGTGGGGGAAGCGGTCTCGATGTCGTCGTGAACACAGACCTGGTCCTCATCGCTATCGATGCGCTCGAGATCCTCGACTTGGGGTCTGAGGCGCACCACGTTGCCCTTCCACCGGGTCGGCCAGCGTGAAGCGAATATCGGCCCCTCGACGGAGCGTTCGATGCAGCGATGATCGCTTAGGCCGTCGAGGGGGTCGAACGGCGACCGGTGTGAACTCACGTAGCCAGGTTGCCACGTAAAGCGGCCACCCTGCGCTCGTCACTGATGGCAACCTTCTGCCTGACGGGCAGGAAGGGAGAAGGGCCCCAACCGTTCGGCGCATCCCAGAGGGTGCCGCGTGAACGGACCGATGGGCCAACTCGACGGATGGAACCGCCTTAGCTTAGGAAGCGTTCCACTCCCGCCCGACAGGTTTGCGGCTCCGGCGGAGTGCCGTTGGCGTTAGACAAAGGGGTCGTCGTGCGGGATGTCGTCGCTCCAGTAGGCGTACCGTTCGGCAAGGAAGTGCTCGATCGCGGGAAGGTCTGGCGTCCCCTGGTGAACATCCAATCCGACTCCCTTCAGGAATACAACGAGTCCGAAGACACGATTGTACTCCAGATTCTCCAGTGAGAACACGGCCAGCGGAACCCCCTTGAGCATCGCCGTCTCAGGTTCGAACGCAAGCATCTGAAAGGTCATTCGCGCCTCGTCCCCCTTCGGTCCCGGATCGCTGACGTAGCGATCGAGTCCGAGCATTTGCATCCGGTGGTTCGTCGCCGCACTCGCAATGCAGTTGAGAATGTGCCAGTCGCGCCAACCCCGTCGACGAAGCTCGTCGACCGTGGTGGCGAACTCTGGGCTTGCCATCAGTCGGGCCAACGTGAACGGGAAGAGTTCAGCGACACGCTCGTAGCGTCGCCGAATAGCATCCATCGCCTCGCCTTGGTCGTAGGTAGGCCCCGGACCGTCCTGCCAAGCAAGCTCCGGCGCGGTCGCCGGGATGTACCTCGCTTCCTGTACAGCGATAGGAAGGGCTATCCCGGGTCGAAGCCCCTCATAGCCATCGTGGGCGATCCAGTACAACAACTCGTCGAATAGTGGCCCAAACCCGATCTTGTGACTCAGCCCTCGCTTGAATGCCTCCTCGATCCGTGCCATGAACTGCTCAACCGGAAGAACTGAGGCCTCGGCGAGTATCGACGACAGCACAGCCAGAAGTTCCACGCGAACCGGCTCTTCGCTTCCGCTGACGGAGTCGGACCATGGAGTGAGCAGCACCTTCCAGTGACGCCCTTCGTTCGAAGGCAATGGATGAGCTCGCTCACCGCTGGTAGCGCCAAGGGCGACGCTGACATGGATGTCGGTGTTCAGAAGCGCGAGGTCGTCGCTGGCGAGCTCTGCGAGAAGAACTTCTGCAGCCGCTGCGAGTCGTTGGATTGCGCGCGCAGTTATGGGTTCGTTCGCGCCGATGATTGTCCAAGTCGTACCGAGTCCGGCGAACGAGATCCGCCACTCGTCTTTCACGTCGCCCATCCATTCGCCGAACAGCTGGGCACGAACGACATCGATCCACTCGTCGGCTTCGCGCGGTGCAGTCTCGGCGATGATGCCCTGCACCTCGTTCCACATGCCCGCAAGCTCGAGGAGGTGCTTGACCTTTGTCGCGAGTATCGGAATAAGGTCTCGGGACGCGAGGTAGATCCACATCAGCTCATACATCATTCGCTCGACTCGGTGATCATCGAGATCGAGAGTTGAGACAAGGTTGGAGTGAAGTATCAGGCCTGCCTCGGCGGCGGCCGCGCTGGAGAACCAACTACCCAGCCCGTAATCCATGTGGGCAGCGATTGATACTCCCTGCGCAAACAGGTCTTGAAGATCATCGTCGTTGGAGTTCGCAGCGACTCGGGCGGCGAGAAGAACCGACTGCTTGGCCGCATGCAGAAAGCCAAGCTGCTCGTAACAGTCTGCGATCAAGAACATCGCGAGAAGCGAGCCACGAATCGAATCACCCGACCACCATCCGACTTTCGCCCGGTGGAACTCGCGTAACGCGGCGACGTACTTGTCTGACCGCCGGAGCGCAATTGCTCGATCCCTGCATCGGGCTGCTGCCGCAGCCCGGCCGGCGGTCTTCTCGACCTGTTCGTCGACGGCGTCGGCGAGCGCTCGATACAACGGGTGGTCGACGATTAGCGGAGTGAGGATGCTGAGGAGGTCAGCAAGGCGCTCGACGGGGAACAGCGCCGCCTGTTCGAACAAGCTGGTGAGCTCGAGCCAGAGGCTCATGCCCGCGTCGACGTCCACCATCACGTCCTCTGCCGACACACCGACGTCGTCCATCTCGAGGTTCAGGTCACCTTCCTCGTCGACGAGGTGGGCGACGTCGGGCACCGGTTCATCGGTGACCTCAATGCGAAAGGCGTCAGGCTGCATGTTGAGGTGGCCGAGAATTTGGAGCAGGACGGCCCGTCGGTTCGGGGTCGGTCCGGTATCGAGCAGGCCGCTCACTCGATGACGCAAGCGATCGTTCCATTCGGCCAAGCACTCGGCCGTGAGCGTGGTCTTGCCTCGCATGAAGGCGCCGAGGCAGTACATGAGTAGGACGCTTCCGTCCTCCAGCTCGAAGGGATCGTCCGCTTCGCAGGAATGCTCTACGAACTCAGCGGCAAGTGCATCCGCCGGAGTGAGATCGCCCGTGCCGCGAAGAGTCGCGACGGCAACCTCGTACCTCGCTCGCCAATGGAGATCGTCGTCGAACTCGTCACCGAGGAAGAGGCGCATGTGACCTAGCCAGAAGGGAAGATCGGGCCGCTCGGGTAGATGGAACGTCGCTCGCCGCAGCCCGCTCTTGATTGCGAGAAGATCCGCGAGAGTGTTCACTGGCTCTCGCTCTCGCCACGCATCCCGTAGTTCGCCGTACCACTCCGGCGAGCCGTCCTCCCTCGCAGGTGGCGCAAGTTCTGCCGGCAGGGATAGATACCGAGCCGCTATCCAGAAGGTGTCGCTCTGCGCCAGCTCCTGCGCGACGGCACGTGAGTCCAGTACGTCCAACGTGACGCCGTGCGCCTCTTGGACGTCTGTCTGAAGCTGGTGCCGCGGGCCGACCGGCAGCTCGCCGCCGACTACAGCAACGATGTGATCGACCTTCGATCCGCTCCCCATGATCTTGTCGACGTCCGCCCTGATCTTCGTCGTTAGCCCGTCCTGCTGAAGGGTGCAAGCAAAGACGATCGTGTCCTCAGACGAGCGCGCGAGGAACGCCCCGTGAGCACCCAACTCACTTGCCAGGTAGGTGCGGAAGGTCTCAAGATCCCGGCCCTGATCACCACCCGCTCCGACTGGGCCAGTTGCCGGAACAACGTTGGTGACGATCCGTGCTCGAGCGAGGTGTCGTGCTAGCTCCTCGAACTCGTGATGTCCGTTGCGCCCAGTGAGCTCGTTGAGAGCAAACCGAATCATACCGGCAACTTCTTCGGGCGAAGCCACGCCCACATCGTGCCCCCGCTCACTTCGGTCTGCACGCGCTTGTCCCGGCGAATCATTCACTGGGTCACCAGACGTTCGGGGCCGACGTCCAGCTCGATGCCCGGCGGCTCGGGCGCTTCCGTGCCCCAGGTGCCGCCGTCACGCTCTCAGCGCCGCATCGATCGCGACGCGACGCACCTGGCCGCCGACGAGAAGCAGCGCGTGCGAGCCAGCTTCCGAGTCGGCGCCCGTCACCAGCGGGCGAGAAGCGCGGTGCGGGAGAGGGAGAGCGAGCTGGTGGCCGGCTACTCCGAGCTGGAGTACGCCGGGTTCCTCACTATCAGCGCGGAGGACCCGGTCAAGCTGGCCCGGTCCTGCACGGAACACGAGCAGGTGGCCGCCCAGGCGGGCCTGGAGCTGCGGGCCCTCGACGGCCGCCACGAGCTCGGCGTGGTGTGCGCGCTGCCCGTCGGACGAGGTCTGTCGAGGAGGAGGTTCTCGTGAGGGGCCTGTTCCAGCGGTTGCGCCTGCCCCGCCACCGGGCGACCACCGCACACCTGTGCTCTGCCTAGCCATTCGCGGCCGAGGCCAGGCTGGGGTCGGCCAGCGTCTACCTCGGGACCGACGTACTCACCGGCGGTGGCGGGTTCGCCTATGACCCGTTCGGGGCGTGCCGCAGCCGCCTGGTCAACAACCCGAACGTGCGTATAGCCGGTGAGCCTGGTACCGGGAAGTCGGCTACGGCCAAGTGCCTGATCTACCGGGCCTGCGGGGTGTTCGGCCGGTGGGTGGCAATCGCCGACCCCAAGGGCGAGTACCTCCCCCTCGCCGACGCCCTCGGCTTGTCAGTGGTGAAGCTCCACCCCGGCGGCCGGTCCCGGGTCAATCCCCTCGACCCCGGCCCGGGTGCGGAGGTCGAGGGTGCCGAGGAGACGACCCGCCGTCAGGCCGCGCTGGTGTCCGCGCTGCTCGGGACGGTGCTACGCCGCGACCTCACGCCGGTCGAGGACGCCGTGCTCGGCTGGTCCACCCTGCACCTGGCGCGGGCGGCGCACGCCGCGGACCCGCCGACGCTGGCCGACCTGGCTGGAGTCATGGTTGACCCGCCGGATTCGATGGCGACCAGGGCCCGGGCGTCGACGACGGACCTGGCCCGGTCCGTCGAGTCGCCGTCTACGGCCTCGGCAAGCTGCGTGACCGCTCGCTGCGGGGCATGTTCGACGGGCAGACCAACGTCTTCGTCGACTGGTCGGGGCCGGGCCTGGTGCTCGACCTGTCGGCCGTGCACCACGAACCCGAGGCGCTCCGGCTCGAACTCTTGGCGACAACGGCGTGGCTCCAAGCCGTGCTGGCGAAGCCGATCGAAACCGCGCGACTCCGCATCAGACCCATCGAACCACCCATCAAAGCGGCGATGAGATGGTTCGATCGGCCCTGGTTCCCTGGACTTGCCGGCACGGTGGGTCATGACGGCCCTCATGAGCGATCAGGAGTAGGCGAGCGACGCATCTCTATGCGGATCCAGCTGGTCTCCCGCTCGGGACTCGTCTCAGTTTGCGGGCCTTCTCTGTGTCGTGCAGGAACGCCGAAGGGCCGAGCCACGGGCCCGGGCCAGCACGCTACGGGTCGACGGCTCGGAGTACGCCGCGGGAGATGAGGGCGTCGAAGTGACGCTGCACCTGCGCGGCGACGCCACCGCCGTGGCACAGGACGCCGAGCTCGATGTTGCGGTCGTACGCGGCGCTGGTCATGTTGGCACTCGTCAAGAGCACGTCGTGGCTGTCGACGATGACGGCCTTGGCGTGGAGCTTGGCGTCCGCGGGCTCCCGCTCGTCGACCGGCCACTCGTAGACGCGGTAGCTCGCGTAGGCGTGGGCTCCTCCTCCGCCGTCGAGCATCTGCGCAGACTCTAGGATCAGGTTGACGTGAACGCCTCGATCGACGGCGGCGTCGAGCGCGGCCATCACCGGTCCGATCCGATACGCGGCGAAGCTCACCATGGTCACCCGCTCTGACGCGCTGTCGATGAGTTGGCGCACGACTTCGGAGGTGAGGCGCACCGGGGCGGCCGGCGAGTCGGGCCCGGTGACGACGACCTCCACCGAGACGCCGTCATGGCTGCCTCGTGCCGCCTCGACCGCCTCGAATGCCATGGTGAGGGCAGAACCGGGTAAATCGGGCTCGTCGGCCCATGCCCGGTTCACGCAGTCGACCTCTCGCTGATGGAGCGCCGGCACCGTTGTCCTCGCCCGAGCCGCGTGGGCGTCGGTGAACCGGTCGGCCGGCCGGTATGCCTCCGCCAACGCTCTTGCATGGGCGGCGCTGAGCGAACGGGCCGCCGCAGCGACAGCCGCTGCTACCTCGCTCACCCGAAGAACCCGAGGCCGGCATGACGGAAGGTGTCGACCAGCACCGACCGGTCGAGGTAGCGGTTGCCGCGCTCACAGCTGGTCTCGGCGACGAGAAGGCAGGCGTGGCAGGCGGCGCCATGGATGGCGCTCGTCGCCGCTGCCGGCTCATGGTCGGCGCAGAGGGGATCGGAGCTGCACAGGCCGGCCCGTTCGAGCACCCGTCCGAGGATCGGCCCCAGCTCCGACGCCTGCCCGAGGTGCACCAGCCCGCCGAGCGTGCCCTCGGCGTCGGGCGCCGATGTGTACAGAAGGATCCCGGCCATCGGCGTCGGCCCTTCGTGCGGTCCCCGGCCGTAAATCCGCTCGCTGATCGACGCGGAGGAGTAGCCGCACTCGATGGCCAGCTCATTGATCAGCGCGTGGGACAAGGAGTGCAGGAGCACGAACCGCTCGCCGGGCCAACCCTCGCTGGGGTCGAGGCCTCTGGCTTGCCGCCACTCCCGGTGGGCCCGGCGCATGGCGACGAAGAGCGGGTTGTCGAAGGCGGTCGACTCCCATGCCTGGACGGCGGCTTCGTGGAGGCGCACCAGGATCCCCTCGCCGCGGTTCTCCACCACGGGCACCCACGTCGGTGCACCCTTGGCCTCGAGGCGGACGACGGCCCGACCGTCCCCGGGCTCACCGGCGCTGATCCGTGTGAAGCCGTACAGGGCCGTGACCACCCGGAGCCGATGGGCGAGCGTGACACCAGCCAGCGTTGAGGACAGTTCGGTCGGCGCGACGATGGGTTCGGCCTCGAAATGAGGGGACGTCTGGCCCTGGGAGCCGGCCGTGAGCGCGGCCCATTCCGGAGCACGCACGTCGACCCCCGACGGCGGCGCCGAGCCGGCTCGGCGCGCTTCGACGGCGTCCCAGACCTCGTCGAGGCCATAGCCGGCAAAGGCAGCCGCCAGCGATCGGTCGGACGAGAGTGCGTAGGTGAGGACCTCCTTCACCGGCATCTTGGCGAAGGCCGCCCAGTAGTCGTAGACGAGCTGGCCGAGCGAGCCTCCGCCGGCGGGCAGTGACAGCACCGACACGCTGGCGTTGAACCAGAGGTTCGACGCCCCCAGCACCATGGTCCTGAGCTGCTCGGTACAGGGCTCGGTGGCCAAACCGAGGTGGGGGTGGCGGCCCCGGCACTGGGGCATCATCTCCGTGGCCACCGGCCCGAACGCCTTGGCCAAAGTCGACCCTGCATCGCACGTCAGGCAGGTGACTCGAAGGTCGGTGGCGCGACCGCCGGAGCCCGTGTCGTTGACCCGCAGGACCGGGTTGGAACACGTCGGCTTCCCGTCATGGGCGAACTTCACCCAAGGGAACTCGTCGAGGTGCCCCTCGGCGCACCCGGCCACGAACCGGGCGGGCACCGCTGGCGGAGGGCGCTTCGCCCGGTCGCAGTTCGGGTGGGTGTAGCGGGTCCAGTCGATCCGGTACGGGTTGTGGTCGAGCTTGAGCGCGCCCGATGACACTGGAAATAGCCGGTTGCAGGCGGTGCAGCGGAGCCATCTCGGGAACACGGTGACCGGGACGCCGACGCGGGCCCAGTCGTCGTATGGGTTGTTCGTGGTCTGAGGTTCGGCGGGTAGCGCCCGGAGGACCTCGACCTGCGGCCCGACACGCGCCCGCACGGCATCGAGCAGGCGGTCCTCGGTGACCACCGCCTGGCGGGTGATATCCCAGCGGTCGAGGCCGCCGACCATGACGCTGAGGCTGGGAAGGTCGATGAGCGAGCCCACGCCGTAAGAGTGGACGGCCTGGCTCGGGCGGATCGAACCAACCCGCACCGGTCCGTCGTAGGCGCCGGTCCGGGTCACTGCACCTCCGGGTCGGGCAGCGGCGAAGCGAGATCGGCCAGGTCGGCGTCGTCGGCCGCCTGCGGCACCTCCGCAGCTCCCTCGACCGGTGACGGTGGGTCAGGGTAGCCGGCCGTGGGGTCGTCCGAAGGGTCGTCCTCGCGCAATAGCAGGTTCGACCCCACCTCCACCTCGCGCAGCGAGTTGGGCGCGGTGAAGTCGGTCCATGGCCCCGACTCCGGTGAGTGCAGCAGGTTGATGGCATCTCCACGGCCGCGGGCATAGGCCAGCGTGACGCCGGGAGCCCTCTGCTGCTTCGACCACTTGTCCCGCCGGGTGGCGAGCAGCTGGTCGACCTCGGCTGCCGCCGCCGACTTGGCTACCAACGCGGCCCGCCGGTGAAGCGACGCGGCGATCGGGTCGAACTCGGGCTGGTTGACGGGAACGATCTGGGCCGCGCCCTTCGGATTCCAGTCGGCCCGGGTGTGGCGGGCCTGCGCCACCATCAGCGCGGTGAGGCCCCGGTCGAGGGCCCGACGGGCGAACGGGGTGACCGACAGGGCTTCGACCTGGCGGTAGTAGGTCTGGTGGTAATGCTCGAAGGTCTCGTAGTGCGAAAGGTCGCGCGGGCGGGCCCAGTTGTAGAGGGTGACCACCAGGCCCGGCCCGGACAGGTCACGGCCGACGCGGCTGGTGGCCTGGATGTACTCGGCCGTGGTCTTCGGCTGGCCAGCGCAGATCATCAGGCCGAGGCGGGGCACGTCGACGCCCACCGAAATCATGTTGGTGGCCAGCACCACGTCAACCGGCCACCGCTCGCCCTTGGCCGGCTTGGCACCGGTGAAGCGGACTCCGAGCTGGTCGAGCGTGGCCGGGATGTCACTGGAGTTGATCCGCGACGTCAGCTCCTTGGTCTCGTTCAGGTACCGGCCGGCCAGGCCCCGGCGCTCGGCTCGGCGCAGCCGGTTGGTGACCTCGTCGTCGAGCATGCGGCGCATGCCACCCAGCTCCCGCAGGGCGTTGAAGTAGCCGACCGTGGTCATCCAGGGATCGGCGGCGGCACCGTGGCGCTCGTAGAGGACCTGGGCGGCCGCCATCACGGTGGTGTACACGCGGGTGGCCACGGACTTGAAACGCTGCCCCATCCCGCACACGCCCAGGTAAAGGCGGCCGGGGGCCTCGGCGAGCGGGCGCTCGACGGCGAAGAACGAGTCGCCGGCGTCGATCAGCTGGGGCGGGAACACGGCCAGACGGCGGCAGAACAGGTTGTAGGTCTGGTGCTCGGCCCGGCGGATGGTGGCCGTGCTGGCCACCACCTTCGGCCGCGACGGCTTGCCGTCGACCTCCCACGCTGCGATCTCGTCGATCGCCGCCTCGTAGAGTCCGAAGAGAGAACCGAGCGGGCCGGCGATCAGGTGCAGCTCGTCCTGGATGATGAGGTCGGGCGGGCGGCGGGGCGGGCACGGGGTGGTCGACGCCGCCGGGAGGTCGCCCGCCTTGGGATGGGTGTCGGCCTCCTTGTGGTCCCCGGTCACGTCGAGGTCGGCGCTGCGGAACCCATGCCGTGAGCACCGCTGGGTGACCCGGCCGAACAGGGCACCGGTGGCGCCTTGCCAGGGAAGCTGGGCGAACTTGTCGGCGGTGGCGATGACCAGGTCGGGCAGGAGGCGGTAGATCTCCTCGTCGACGCTGACAACCGGGATGCCCTCGCCCCCGGAGCGTCTGGCCGTGAACGGGCAGCGACCCCTCGCGTCGCCGCAGGTGATGAGGGTCCGCCAGCGCTGGGCGTCGACCTTGGCGTCACGCTTGAGGTCCAGGGCCTCGCCGCACCACGGGCAGGCGACCAGCGACGTCGGCCCTGCGCCCCTGACCCAACCCGTGTCCTTCAGGTCGTCGAGGCTGCGGGCGACGTCCTGGGTCTTGTTGGCGCTCACCGACCCGCCCACCCACATGCCGATGCGGAACGGCGTCGTGCCCCACCGCTCGTCGCTAGCGGCGACCAGCTCCCGGCGGCGCACCTCGCAGGCGCAGATCAGCGTGGCCGCCCGCTGGAACTGCTGGGACGTCAAGAGCCGCAGGGTGTAGCGCATCAACACGCCGACCCCGCCCTCGCCGGAGTGGCCCCCGACCGTGCCCTGGCCGCACAGCGAGGGTGAAGGCGGTGAGCCCGAGGTAGGCCTCGGTCTTTCCGCCGCCGGTGGGGAAGAACAGCAGGTCGGCGGTGCCGGTGTCGAGCTGGCGCTCGGGATGGGTGGGGTCGGCCAGCGCGGCCAGGTTCACCAGCACGAAGGCGAGCTGGAACGGCCGCCACGACCAGTCTGGGTTCGCAGTGACCCGAGCCTCGGCGTCGGCCAGACCGAGCGATGGATCCTCCCTCCTAGCGCCGGCGACAAGGGTGTGGAGCCGCTGCTGCCACATGGTGTGGTTGGCGAAGGCGAAGGCCTCGGCGGCCACGGTGTCGGTGCCCAGCAGGTCGATGCCGATCCGCAGACGGGCGGCCACCGCCCGGGCTGCCACGAGTGCCGCACGGGCCGCCTCGGCGTCGTCCCCGGCCAGCTCGCCGATCCGGTCGGCCTGGCGACCCAGCCAGCGCTCGTAGGCCTCGGCCAGCGGAGCAAGCGAGCGGGTGACGGCCGGACCGTCGAGCCGGGAGAGCGCCTCCATGTCGAAGGCGACCGCGCCGAGCAGCGCCCGCTCGGCGGCGTCGAGCGCTGGGTCGTCGGGCCCGGGCGCCTCCACCTTGGCCACCTCGGAGCGCGGGATGACGGCGGTGCGGACCGAAGTGGCCCGGTGGGGATTCTCCGGCGCAACCTCGGCGTATACGCCGATGCCGTGGCCGACGGCGAACTCCACCTTCTCCCGGTACAACAGGTCGAGGTGGGCGAGCTCCCGGTCGGTGGGCCCACGTCCGGTGGGCAGCGCGACCTGGCGGCCCACAAAAGCCGCCGACCCGTCGGCCGGCGCCGCTGACAGCTCCACCTGGAACAGCCATCGCTCGTCTACGTTCTTGCGCACCGGGAGCTGCTCGTTGACCAGGAACAGGGTGACCAGCCAGCAGTTCGCGGTGCGGCGGCAGCGTCCCCGGACCACGACCTCTGGCTGGGTGGGGTCAGGCTTGAAAGGCCCGACGTCGCCGTCGGTCAGCGTCAGCGTAATCGGGCCGCCGGCCGGGTGGCGCTGCCACAGCCTCTCGTTGGCGCCGGTCGCGGTGGGGTCGGGATTGGGGATCTTCTCGTAGCGACCCCACGAAGCGGTGACCGTCAACGAGGTACAGCCTGACTCCACTGCGGCGGTGAAGCCGACGGACGCTGGGAACAGCACCACCTTGGCCGGCCGGTCGTCGGGGCCCGGCGGCCCGCCCTCGTCGCCGTCCTGAAGGTCGTCGCCGTCAGCCCGACTCGGGTCGACGATCGTGCCCTTCGGGGCCAGCATGCCCACCAGGTACCACTCCTGCACGGGCGAGCGGATGCCGGGTAGCTGTTCGTGGGGGTCGGCCGGCCCGAGCAGGTCGGTCAGCACCAGCCGCTCAAGTTCGGACCGCAGCTCCGCCGGCGACGCGCCCTCAGTCATCGGGATCCTCGGCGATCAGGTCCCAGTAGCCGGGGTCGAGCTCGTACGCCGCCAGCTCGACGACTCCAGGCTCGATCCTCACACCGACGAAAACGACCGGCCCGAACACCGGGTCGACCACGTGGAGGCTGCGGACAGCGGGATGCCGGTCGTACCGGAAGGTGTCGAAGTCACGAAAAGCCACCACTGCGGCGGCGAGTGGCCCGCTCCAGAAGTCCCACTCCGATGGCCACCCCCCGGGCGAGCGCTCGGGTCCGTACTCCCGGGCGATGGCAGCGGCGAGGAGCGCGCCAACCCGGACCTCGACCATCAGCCGGCATCAAACAAAGCCATACCGCTCGGCGACGTCGGACTCCAGGCGGGCGCTCACCTCGGTGACGACCTGGGGGAAGTCGAGGAATGCTGTCGCGAAGGGGATGGTCTCCCCGACCTCGGTGAGCCGCCACCCCGGCTCCTGGTGCGAAAGCTCGCTGACCTGCGTGCCCGTCATGCCCTCGAGCTGTTCGAGCACGTCGCCGACGCTGGCCAGCTCTACCTCGGTAAACAGGCTCATGACAGCGGGCCGCCGGGGCACGAGGCGCTGCTGCGGACGCCCCAGGAAGTCCTCCTCGACCAGCTCGGCCTCACCCGCGGCGAGCAGCCGCCGGCGGACCGGGAGGAGCTGGCGAGGCGCGGGGCCGTGCGGCAGCTTCTGGAACTCACAGCCCGAGATGACGGCGTGGTGGCGGCGCAGGTGGGTGAACTCGGCGAAGAACAGCACCTTGTTGAGCTTGGTGGCCCCGCCGGCCCGATCACCCCGGAGCCTGTCGGCCACGTAGACCAGCAACTCGGTGAACTTGGCCTCGTCGTAGTGAACGTCCACGGCCCCGATGCTACGAGGGGGGTGTGACATTTCGGCGGAGCCCCCTCCCGCCTGGCTCATAGGAGCGACTCCTGGCCGCCGCCGCCCTTGGCCGAGCGCCTCGCCGGCGCCTTCTTGGCCTTCTTGGCGTGGAGGCCTGCCGCCACCTCCGCCGCGTACCGCTCGTGGTTCAGCTCCAACAGCCGGTCGAGGAGCTCGTCCTTGGCCGCGGGGCTCACGGTGAACCGCATGCCCTGCGGCGTGTCCCAGTGGTGGTGGTCGAGCCCCAGGTCGCTCCACCCGTAGGCGTCCCGCACCGCGTGGTCGAGGACGACGTGCAACTCCCGCAGGCGGACGATGTCGAGATGCTGCTCGTCGGGATTGTGGACCCGGTTGTAGGTCTTGGTGAGCCCGAGATTGGTCCGGATCATCAGGTCAGCCCGAAACTCGTTGAGCTCCCGGCCGGCGGCGTCGATCGCCTCCCACCTCGGCCCCGCCTGCGGCTCGGGCTGCGCAAACGCCTCGAACACGTCCGACGGCGTGTAGCGGAGATTGCCGAGTCCACCCAGTGTTGACGATCGCGTGGCTGCCCACCACCAGTGGAAACCACTCGACAGCAACCCGAAACTTGCATCGTCGGTGTACGCGAGACATACGGTCGCGTCCGAATAGACCGTGCCACAGGCGACGAACTGCACCTGAACAGTGGGAGTGTGGCGAGTCAAGACCAGCACTCGCTCGAAGTCAGCTATCGCGGCGTACATCTCGGTACGGGGACGCCAGAACTGCCACCACCTCTCGGCCCACCCCGGGTAGCCAGTCTTCCCGTGGATCTCGTCGCGGACCCGTCGCTCGAGCTCTTTGAACGGCCCCGGGTACCGCTCCGCTCGCTCGGCGGGCCAGTCGGCGAAGTCGATGACCCACCGGCTCGCTTCCTGGGTGGGGTGGTCGTTCAGGTCCTGACCGTTCAGGTATGGCTTGACCACGTCACGGCTGGACGGCTCGGCCGTCCTCAGGGCAGCAGCCTCGTTCGGGGACAAGATGAACGCCGGAGAGGCGAGGATGCAACCCTGGAAGGAGCGATTCGCATTGACGGCGAGCCTCTCGGGCAGCCCCGCGACACGCCGCATCGCGTCAAGGGCGGTGTCGATGCCCGGCACGGGAGCGCTGCCCAGAACGGTCGACCCTGTCCACCTCGCCGACCACAGCCAGACCTTGGCGATCTCCAGATTGGCCTCGTTGGGCCAGGGCTCAGACTTCACGGCGCGATGGATCGTCCACCCGACGGACGTCAACCGATCCAGCCCGACCTCCCGTGTGTCGCCCTGGCTGATGGTGTTCGTGGCCAAGGTGCCCACCGAGCCGGACAGCTCGCACATCCGCAGCAGGAAGTAGGTGACCAGGTCGGCGTTGCCGGTTACGCCAGTGGCGATGGCCGCGACCAGGTGCTCCCGGTAGGCCACGCCATTCGCCCCGGAGATGCGCTTGCCACCCAAAAACGGCGGGTTGGCGACGATGGCGTCGAAGCCAGTCCGGCCCTCGGTCAGGAATACCTCAGGGAACGCCAGCGGCCAATGCAGGCATTGGCGGTCCCACGGCATCGGGGGTTCGTCGGGGAGGTCGGTGCGCAACCACCCGGTCGAGACGCCGTGGAGCACGGCCAATGCCGCCTCCCGCTCGATGGCCGCCCGGTCGTCGTCGAGGGCGGTGCGGATGCGCTCCAGTTGCACGTCGAGTCTCGCCTCGACCGAGCCGCCACGCTTGCCCGCCGTGCTCAGCGCCGCACCGACGACCGCGTCGGCCACTACGGACAGGTCGGCCAGCCTGCCTCGCAGCTCCTCATGGAGCCGTTGCTTCTCGGCGGCGTCGCGCACCGTGACCACCGACAGCTCCTGGAGCCGGCGCGCCAGGTCGGAGGCCTCCTTGATGCGGATGTCGAGGGCCAGCGTGGTGAAACGTGCGGCGCCCTTGCGCTCGGCGGGGTCGAGGTGGAGCCAGCGGAGCTGCTCCATGTCGGTGATGCCGAGCAGGGAGTCGCCGACCTGGATGGCGTGGTCGAGGAAGGTGAAGGGCCTTTCCTTGGCCATGGTGGTGAGCCACAGAGAGAGCTTGGCCATCTCGGCCGCCACCGGGTTCTTGTCGACGCCGTAGAGGCAGTGGTCGACCACCTCGCGCCGGGCCAGCACGGTCTGCTCATCGGCCGGGGCGGCGGCCAGGTCGGCCAACCGGCCGGCGAACGGACCCTGGCCCGGGCCGTGCTCGACGACGGACTCGAGCAGGCGGTCGGCCAGGTACCGGCCGGCGGCGGTGAGGATGGCTCCGGAGCCCACCGCCGGGTCGCAGGTGCGCAGGTCGAGGATCTCCGCCGGGGTGCGAAGCTGCCAGCGCTCAGGGTCGGCCTCATTCTGGGGGCCGGGCTCATAGACCAGGGGCTCCAGGGCGTAGCGGACCACCTCTTCGGCCAAGGCTCTGGTGGTGTACTGCGCGCCCGTGTTGCGGCGGGTCGACGTCTGGGTGACGAACATCGACCCGGGCAGGATCACGACCGGGAGGCCGCGCAGGTCGGGCCGGATCAGGCCCCAGAAACCCAGCACCCGGGCAACGGTGTCATCGTCGTGCCCGCACGCCACCCGCAGGCGGGCCAACTCGACCCCCTCGGGCTGCCGGCCCAGCTCCTTCGTCAGCGCCGACGCCGTCTTGTTGCAACGCTCCTTGGCCGCCAGCCACTCGCACAGGGTGCCAGCGGCAGCGTGGCGTTCGAGGTCGGCGATCGAGATCTCGGGTTCGGCGCCCTCGGGGCCGACGAGCCCAAGGGCCAGGACATCGACCCGAGAGCAGCCGTGGTCGAGCAGACCCTCGTAACAGTGGCCGATCTGCTCGACGTCGAGGGCCTTGTAGCTGACCCGCTGGGCCACCGTCGACCGACCGGAGCGCACCTCGACCGTCAGTAGGGCGTCGAGGATGGCCAGCACCGTGCGGTCGTCAACGGCCACCGGACGGCCCGTCCCGAGAGCTGCATCGGCGGTCGGGTGACGGCGGCCTTCGAGGAAGGGGAACCGGTCGGGGTCGAACAGGCTCCCCCCGTAGGCGGGCAGGGTGAGGCGGTCGTGGTTGGCGCCGCCGTGCACGGCCCGGAAAGTGGCGAGGAGCCGGTGCCACGCCGTGGACCGTCGCTCGAGGGCGTCCTCGCCGTCGCGGGCGGCCGACACCCGCAGGTCGTCGCGCAAGCTGAGGACGGAGTAGGACTCGGCCCACAGTTGGTCCTCGGCGGGCAGGAGCCGGCGTTCCTCAGCGAACAGCAGGAACACCAGGCGCATGAGCACGGTGACGGCCGACTCGTAGACCTCGGTGGCGGCGACGTCGCCGAGCACCCCGCCGTGGTTGGCGACGTCATCCCGGGAGATGGCGGCCACCAGTAGCTCCACCGATCGCCGCACCGACCGCCCGAGGCCCTTGGTGATCTCGGCCTCGGCGTCGGCAGCCCGTTCGAACAGCCGCTCCAGCGTCTGGCCGGCCTCGACGGCGAAGAACCGGCGGGCGCCGAGCAGGGACACGAGGCCGGCCTGGAGGATGCGCTCGTCGGCCAGGTCGGCGAGCCGCCACCGGCACGAGGCCGCCGGCGCGCCCCTGGGCGCCCATACGAGTACCCACTGGTCGTCGTCGGTCACGACCGCAAGGGGCACGCCACCTTCCCGGCACCAGGTCTCGGCGCGCTGCACGGGGCTGGCCGGCCAGGTGTCGCCGGCCACCGCAATATCGGGCCGCCGGTCGAGGCGGGTGCCGAGCGGCCAGGCGAAGAGGCCGACGCGCACACTGGAAGGGTCATCGCCGTCGAGCAGGGCCTGGGCCGGCCGCAGCGTCACCCCCGGCTCGGCCGCCCGAACCACGGCTGTGGCGGGGATCCGCTGGTCCGAGGCCAGCAGGTCGCTCCACTCCAGCGCGTCGGCCAGCAGCCACCGGCGCAGGTCGGCATGGGCCATCGGGTCGCCGTCGAGGGATGCGACCCGGGCGCGCAGATCGGTGCGCAGCTCGGCGGGCATCGGGTCGAAGCCGTGGGGGAAGGTGGCGGTCAGCTCGGTGGTGGTGAGGAACGCTCCGTCGGGGTCGACGAGGTTCAGCCAGTCACCCAGGGCGGCCTTGGGATTGGCCTGCGGGCCGCGCCCTCTCACGCCGGTTCCTCGGGGACGAGGATGGTCACGGCAGCCGGGAAGATGTGGCTCTCGGGGTCGGTGAAGCGCCGGCGGACGGCGGCCACCTCGCGCTCGATCTCGTCGGGGATCTCGCCGAGGCGCCGGCGCAGGGCGTCGAGGTCGCGCTGGGACTGCTCCCGTTCGGGCTCGTTGAACAGGGTGAGCTGCTCGGCGCGCTCGGCGTCCAGCCGGTCGAGGTCGGCGGTGATCTGGGCGGCGAAGCTCGTCCAGCACGGTGCGGATGGCCTCGGCCTCGGCCTCGGCCCGCTCGGCCAACTCCCGCTGCTTCGACTCCTGGACAGCCTCGGACCGGCGCTCCAGTGCCCGGGCCAGACCCGGCTCGACCACCCGGTCCCACCACTGGACGACCTCGTCTGTGCCCTGGGCCCCGTAGGGGACCCCGCCGGCGGACCGCAGGAGGGCATCGAGGTCACGCAACGTGTCGATCCGGGCGAAGCGCCCGGCCCGCAACCGGCCGCCGGCGACGACCAGCTCCTCGTGGAGGCGGTGCCCGTCGGCCCCGGTGATCACCAAGCGGGCGTGGCAGACCAGGCCGACGTCGCCGATCTCCAGCACCTCGGCCCTCGGTGGGACCGTGCGAGCGGTCACCCGCGCCAGGTGCTGGCGGGCGCCCGTGGCCCAGACCTCCGAGCGCAACAGGCGCAGGGACTGGGCCACGAGGCGGTGGCCGAGGTGGCAGAAGACCACGTCGTCGCGTCCCTCCGCGCTCTTGCCGTCGAACGTGAAGGGCAGTTCGTCGCCCGAGAGGCGGTCGACCATCCCCTCCGACGTCCGCTGCCACGACCCGCTGAGCGGGGGCAGGCGGAACTCGCCGGCCGCGGCGGTGGGGACGAGCGCCGGCTGGTTGGCCACGTCGAGGGCGGTGGCGACCACCCGCTCCAGGCGTTGCGGCGTCAGGTCGAGGTCCTTGATCGACTCCTGGAGCCGCTCGTGGCAACGGGCCAGGCCCTCCCGGAGCTTGCGTTCGACCTGGAGCACCTTTGTGGCGGGCCGGCTGCGGGCCCGGTCGATGGAGTCGTCATCGATGGTGGTGCGCCGGCCGAGCATGGCGTCGCCCACCTGGTCGGCCAGCACGGCGCCGACCGAGCCGAGGTCGTCACGGATCTGCTCGACCTTGAACGCCACCTTCGAGAGGAACCCGAGCTCGGTGGCGAACGCGGACGCGTCGTCCTCCCAACCCTTGGGGACGAAGTGGCGAATCTCCACGAAGGGGTGTGGCTGGCCGTGGCGGTCGACCCGGCCGTTGCGCTGCTCCAGCCGGGACGGGTTCCACGGGATCTCCCAGTGGAGCATCCGCCAGCAGTGCCGCTGGAGGTCGATTCCCTCCGAGGCGGCGTCGGTGGCCACCAGGATCCGCACCGGCGACCGGGACGGATGGGCCTGGAACTCGGCCTTGGTGCGCTCCCGGTCGTCGGAGTCCATGCCGCCGTGGATGGTGGCGATCCGCTCGCCCCCGTCGCCGCCGAAACCGTTGGTGAGGAGGAGGTCGACCAGCCACTTCTGGGTGTCCCGGTACTCGGTGAAGACGATGACCCGCTCGTCGTTCCAGGCGCCTCCCGGGGCGCGGCAGGTGGCGTCGAGCCACGCGAGGAGCACGTCGGCCCGCGCGTCGCGGCGGTGGCGGCGCGCCTCGACCCAGCTACCGAGGCGGTCGAGGATGTCCTTCTCTTCGGCGGTGAGCGGCTCCTGGCCCCGTGACGCCGTCGTCAGCACCTCGGCCACGACCTCGCCGGACTCGTCGTCGACCGCCTCGTCGCTGCTGCGGTCCCAGGCTGCCTGCATCTGCGCCTCGCTGGTGGGCGCTTGCCTCGTCGAGTGGTGGCGGTCGAGTGTGGTGCGGTGCTGGGCGAGCGTGTTGGCGAAGGCGACCGGCGACGACAGCAGGCGCTTCTTCAGCAGCAGCGTCACGAAGTCGGCGGCCGAGCGCTTTGATCCCTGGTCGTGGTGAGACCGGCGCAGATCGGCATAGCGCTCCAGCAGCGCGTGCGCATCCCGCTCGTCGGCCGGGTAGTCGACCGCCATCGCCTCCACCCGGCGAACCGGGAAGCGGGGAGTGCCGTCGGGGTTGGGAGGAAGCTCCTCACGCAGCTCCCGCTTGAGCCGGCGCACCAGCACCCGCGCCAGCTGCTCGGGGTTCGGAGGGATGTTTCGTTGGAAGCGCTGGGGGTCGAGGAGCTCGAGAAGGGCACCGAAGCTCTCCGGGTACCCGTTGTGGGGTGTGGCCGACAGGAAGAGGCGGTGCTCGCAGTGGGGGGCCAGGCGTTGAATCGCCCTGGTGCGCAGGGAGTCGACGGCGTAGCGTCCCCGGCCCGACGGCGCCGCCGAGTGGACCTCGTCGACGATCAGCAGGTCAAAGGTGCGAGGCGCCCGCCGGTGGTCGACCCCCGACAGCACCTCGTCGAGGAGGGACTGCGCCCGGCGGTCCTTGAGCCAGTCGATCGACACGATCAGTCGGGGGAACGAGGTGAACAGGTTGGCACCGACGCCGCGGTCCCGGCGAAGTTGCCGTACGGCGTCGGTGTTGATGATCCGGAACTCCAGGCCGAAGCGGTCGCGCATCTCCTCCTGCCACTTCACGCACAGGCCGGCGGGGCACACGACGAGCACCGTGCGGGCGCGGTGGCGCAGGAGGAGCTCCTGGACCACCAGACCGGCCTCGATCGTCTTGCCGAGACCGACGTCGTCGGCGATCAGCAAGTTGGCCCTCGGCATGCTCAGGGCCCGGACGACCGGGTCGAGCTGGTAGTCCTCGATGGTGATGCCCGACCGGAACGGGGCCTGGAGGGCCCTGGAGTCGGCCGTCGCCACCGCCCCCCATCGGACGGCGTCGAGGAACGCCTCCAGCCGCTCCGGGGGATCGAGCCGGCCGGCGTGCGGCCTCGGCAGTTCCTGGTGCGGGATCACCTGGGTGCCCGACTCGAGCTCCCAGATCACCGCCAGCTCATCGCCGAAGCCGTCGTCCTCGAGCGACGACATGCGCACCAGATGCTGCGGGCGGGTTCCCGCGATCGGGTCGGGCGGGAGGGAAGACGGCGCGACCTCGTTGACCGCCCAGATCCGGTCGCGGCAGCGCACGACCTGGCCCAACTCGGGAACACCGATCTCCGCCGCTACGGCCGTCGTGCCTCCCAAGTGCTCAGGTCCTCCCGGCAACAAACCGGCTGCACGAACCGTACGCCAGTGGACAGAACGGGGCGCCGTGCTGCCGGGGTTTGAGCCGGCCGCTCTCGATGGCTGGTTGGGCCGCAGGTCCAGGCATGCTTCGGGAACTATTGGTGGAGCGCTAGCCCGGCGACGCCGCCGAAGACGGAGTCCGCCGTCAGCAGGGGCGCCATGATGTGGATGGCGGAGGCGGCGATCCAGAGGTCGTTGGCATGGACCCGGTCATGGAGGGCGTGACCGGCGAGCCGACAGGCGTGACGGAGTTCGGCGACCTCGGTGAGCAGCGTGTCGCTGACTGGCACGACCGTTGTCGCCCCGATGGTCTGCTCCAACCGGCGACGACGCTCGTCACCCCAGCCCGCGACCAGGGCGCCGTAGCGAAGCTCGGCAACGGTGACCCCTGCGAGGAAGACCTGATGCCCGGCCATGAGCCCGACATGCGAATCGAACCGGGCACGCCGACGCCGGCTGATCGACGCGCTGAAGACGCCCGTGTCGACGAGGATCTTCACGACTCAAGGGCAGTGGCGAACGCGTCGTCCTCGTCGTCGGACAGGTTCTCGATCAATAGGGCGTCAATCGATGCCAGTACCGGGGCGGCCGCTAGCTGATCGTCGGTGAGATCGGCCGGCAGCAACGACGTTCCGTGCGGAGCCTGGCCCGAGTGTTGGACGGCGTCGCTCACGCCACCATCGTACGCCCCGGTGGTGCATCGGCTCCAGCGTCGACCGGAGCGCGATGGGGGGTCCGGCTCGCTGGCTGAGCCCTCCGCTTCCCCGTGGCTCCCTACCTCGCCGGCGCTCACACCCCTTCCTGGTGGGCGCCGCACGGGACTTCAGTCCCGTCAGCGACACCCGGGCTGCCCCCTCCTCAAGCATGACCTACGGGTGGCGAACCTTTCGGACGCGGGCGCCGTCGTCGCTCCCTCTCGGTTCGGCGCTGCCAGTCCCCCTTGTGTTGACCCCGCCAGGTGGGGCGACCGAACGCCCGGAGCGCCATCTGCCTCACCTGACGGTGCTCCCGAAATTCTTGCACCGTCGCGCCCTGGACGGGAGTACGCCAGGGAGTGAACCCGGGAGTAGCGGTCCCCACAGTCGCGTCTATCCCTACCGAGGAGGACGCGATGCCGTCGGTGTTCGACAAGTTGGAACAGGAGTGGGCTCGTCTTGCTCCCCGCTTCCCAGGCCAGGACCTGGAAGCCATCTGCGCTGTGGTCGGTGCGACCACCCTTGGCGAACTCCACGCCTGGGTCCGCTCCGCCGACCGGTCCGAAGCCGACCGGGTGATGGCCCCCCTGGCGGAGCGGGCGGCCGCAGGGTCCGAGTCCGCGGCCCGGGTCCTCCTACAGCTCCTACTTCCCGGCACATGTCGGTTGGCCGCCTCGTGGTGGGCGCTCGGCGACGCCGAGGAGCGGGCGTCGGCCGCCGTGACCGCCGTCTACCAGCGGATCCGGAACTATCCCATCGATCGCCGGCCCACGAAGGTGGCCGCCAACATCCTGCTCGACGCCGGCCAGGACCTGTGGCGGGCAGCGAAGAAGCTCAACGCCGAGCGGACCCGGGTTGTGTGCGTCGACCCCGGCGCAGTCATGGCCCCCCGGCGCCACGTCGAGCCCCACCCGGCCGACGAGCTGGCGGAGGCCATCCACGACGCGGTGGCCGCCGGCCACATCGCTGCCGGCGACGCCGAGCTGATCGTGGCCACCCGCATCGAGGGTCGGCGCCTGGCTGACCTCGCCATCGAGCGCGGCGCCAAGCTGCGGACGCTGCAGTGGCGCCGCCAGGTCGCCGAGGCGGTCTTGGCCAGGACGGGGAGCGCGGCGTGAGCGTCGGTCGGTCCCTGCGGGTCGTCGCCGCCCGTGCCGGGACTCCCCGCCACCCGCCGGGACGTTTCGGGCCCGACGACTGCTACCCGGTGGCCGTGTGGCTGCCGGTCCTCGGGCCAGCCGCCTTCGAGGGCTGGCGACATCTGGCGGGGCGGCTTGCCCACCACCCCGAGGGCGTCACCGTCTCGCTTGCCGGCCTGGCCGTCGACCTGGGCCTCGGCTCGCCTCACGGCAGCCAGTCCGTCGTGCAGCGCACGCTGCGTCGCCTCGAGCGCTTCGGTCTGCTGCGGTGGGCGGGCGAAGACTGTGTCGTGGTCAGCGCACGACTCCCCTTCGTCTCCCCGGCCCAGCTGGCCCGGCTGGCCCCGACGGTGCAGGCCCGCCACCGGGTGCTGCACGAGCGCGCCACCAGCCAGGCGTGCTGAGCCTCGGCGGGATGGCTGGCGACCACGACGATCACGCGCCGCACCACATGCTGGGTGGCCGCCTCGGGAGTGCGCGGAAGGAGTCCCGATCAGCGGCGCTGACGTCCGGCTGGTCGTCGGTCGTGCTCCCTCGCAGGGCTTCTCTGCCGGCGGGTAGGTGGTCGTCGGCTTTCGGGCGCCCACACTCCCACGGCCCCGCGCCGCGTCAACCGGACGGCTCGACCCACTCCCTCGCTGCGCCTCGCTCGCTAGGGCCGCTGCGCTCTCGCCTCGCCTGGGGCGCCGGTTGACCCGGCGCTTTCGGCCGTGGCGGTCGGGCTTCGCAGCCGACGGACCTCCCGCCGGCAGCAACCACCAAACGAAAGGAGCAACACCAATGACCAACCTATGGATCGGCGTCGGGCGACTGACCCGGGATCCCGAACTCCGCTACGCCGAGTCGGGCCGGGCGGTGGCCCCCATGCGGGTCGCCGTGCCCCGCTCGGGCGACGACGGCGCCGACTTCTTCGACGTGGTCGCCTTCGGCACCCTGGCCGAGGCGTGCGCCGAGCACCTGGCCAAGGGCCGTCGGGTCCTGGTCGAGGGCAGCCTGCGCCACAACACCTGGAACGATACCGAGGGCGCCCAGCGCTCGAAGGTCGAGATCATCGCCAACCGGGTGCAGTTCCTCGACGCCCCCCGGCGCGACGCAGGTTCCGCCGAACCCGCAGCCTGACGGCTCCAGCGCCGGGCGGTCCGAGGTCGGGCCGCCCGGCAGCCGGGGTCAGCGAAGCACCAGCGCGGCGAGCACGACGAGGGCCACGACGGCGAGGAGGGCAACCGTGCGGGCCCGGCGGGTGCGCGCCTCGGACGCCTGCATCCGCTCGGCATGGTCCTTGAGCACGAGTCGCTCGTGGCGGTGGTGCTCGAAGGCGCGCACCTGCTCGACCAGCGTGTGGGCGGCGGCCGAGGGAGTCGGGCAGCTTCGATTGGCCACCCGGTCGGCCACGGTGGCGTCGCTGGCGTGGCCGATGGCGGTCCACACCGGAACGGGGCACTCGGCGATGGCCCGGGCCACCACCTCGGCGTCGAAGCAGGCGAGCTCGCCCCGACCGCCTCCACCGCGGGCGATGAGGATGACGTCGGGCCGGGCCCGGCCCAGGTGCGCCAACGCGTTGGCCACCGCCGCGGGCGCGGCTGGACCGGCCATGGGCACCGACCGGCGCAGGACCCGCCACTCCAGGCCTGAGCCGTCGAGGACGGCGTCGAGGTCGGCGGCGGCTGCGGTGCCGGCGCCGGCGATGACACCGATGCGCACGGGCCGCCCCGGCACCACCAGGGCCGCCTGGGCGTCGAGGGCGCCGGCGGCGGCCAGCTCGGCCACCAGGGTGACGCGACGGGCGGCCACCTCGGCCTGCTCCTCGTGGGCCACCACGCTGCACCCGACGAGGCGGAACCCTCCCCATGGAGCGTCGAAAGACACCGCGCCGGTGACGCTCGCCCCCATCCCGTCGCGCAGCTCCCGCCCGTCGTCCGCCAGCGCCGCGTCCACCTCAGCCAGCACGGAGGCGAACAGCACCACGCGCACGACCGCCACCGCCGTGTCGGCGCCATCGCGGTGCTCGGCCAGTTCGAAGCTGGCCCACCGGCCCCGCCGACGCAGGCCGGTCACCACCCCGGTGACGGCCACCGAGCGCAGGCCGGCGCGGCCCACGGCCGCCTCCAGGCGGGCGAATAGTTCCGTCGGGCTGCACGACAGCGTGTCGGCCTCGGCGGTGGCGCCGGGATCGAACAGCCAGATGACCCGGCCCTCGCCCCCATCGGCCTGGCCGGCCGGTCCGTTCGTGTGCGGTTCCATCACGCACCCTCCTCACCTTGCCCGGGGGACTGAGCCGCCCGGGAACGGGATGGACGCGATCAGCCCCGCGTCGAGGTCGGCCTCCATTGTACCGGGCGGGGCGCCGGCACCGGGGACCCGGACCACCTGCGCCCTAACGGCGCGGGAGGCGTCGCCGCGGGTCCACGGGCGACCGGCGTCAGGCCGTTTCCCATTCGGCTACGGCCCGTCCGATGAGGGCGCAGAGCGGACGGGAGTGCCTCGGGAGTGGCGGAGCGGTCGCTCGGGAGTAGGCCATGACCCCGGTCGGGAGTGGCGGTGCGCTCCCTCGGGAGTCCCCTCGCTCCGAGCGGGCATGTCGGAGGAGCCCTGGAGCTCGGCTGCTGCTCAACGCCTACCACGGCCCGTCGGGGCGTCAACCGGACGGCTCGACCCACTCCCTCGGCTGCGCCTCACTCGCTAGGGCCCGCTTCGCTCTCGCCTCGCCTGCGGCGTCGGTGGACGCCCCTTGCCCGGACCGTGGTCTTCGGCGCCTGCAGCCGAGCTTCCCGGGCCCCGGCCGCCACAGCACCGCCCGGGCGAAAGGACCTACTCCGATGGAAGACACCGACATCCTCGCCTTCGAGGGCTGGCACGACCCGCTGCTCGACAGCTTCGGCCAGGACCCCGATGGCACCTACGCCCGCCTGGCGTGGCTGCCCATCATCGGGCCGAGTTCGTTCCTGGTGTGGGGCACGCTGGCCGCCCAACTGCGCCGGGAGCGCACGGTGACATGGCAGCTGGCCGACCTGGCCGCCGCCCACGGCCTGCAGCGAAGCTCGGGGCGCAACGGCATGGTGCGCCGGACGCTGGCCCGCCTGGTCCAGTTCCACCTCCTGGTCGAGTCCGACCCCGGGACCTGGCTGGTACACCTGTCCGCCCCGCCCGTCTCCCGTCGCCAGCTCGAGCGCCTCCCCGCCGTGGTGGCCGAGCTGCATCAGGCGGCGTTCCAGGCTCCCCACCGCCAGGTGGGGTAGTCGGGTGGCCGGCCCGGTGTTTGGGGAAGCCCGGGCCGGCCGCTCGCATCTCGCTGCGCCTTCCCCTGCGACGACGCGCCCGTGCGGGCGCATCTCCCACCTGGAGGTCAACCGATGGCGAACTTCTCATCCCTGAGCGCCCTGGCGCTGGCCCGCCGTGGCTGGCCGGTGCTCGCCTGCCACGACGGGCCGGTGTGCAGCTGCGGGCGAAACGGCTGTCCGAGCCCGGGCAAGCACCCCCGCACCCGGCGGGGCCTGTACGACGCCACCACCGACGCGGCCACCATCGCCCGCTGGTTTCAGCGCTGGCCGAGCGCCAACCTGGGCGTGCGGACCGGCGCCCGGCCTGACGGAGCGGGCCTGGTGGTGCTCGACGTCGACCCCGCCCACGGTGGCGAGGCGGCGCTGGCCGAGCTGGTGGGCCGCCACGGCGCACTGCCGGTCACCCTGGAGGTGGCCACCGGTGGCGGCGGGCGCCACCTCTACTTCGCCCACCCGGGCCGGGCGGTGGCCAACAGCGCCGGGCGCCTCGGTGCCGGCCTCGACGTGCGGGGTGACGGCGGGTTCGTGGTCGTGCCCCCGAGCCGGCACCCGAGCGGCGCCCGCTACCGCTGGCGGCCGGCCCCGGTGGCCGACCTGCCCGGGTGGTTGCACACGCTGCTGCTCCCCGTCCCGGCGACGCCCCGGCCCGCACCGGTGACGGTGGCCCGGCCGAAGGCGTGGGCGGCGGCGGCGCTCGCCGACGAGGTGGCGAACGTGCGGGGCGCGGGCGAGGGTGTGCGGAACCACACACTGAACCGGGCCGCCTTCGCCCTCGGCCAACTCGTCGGCGGAGGGCACCTGCCCGAGGCCGACGTGGTGGCATGGCTGCTCGACGCCGCGCTGTCGTCGGGGCTGGGTGAGCACGAGGCGGCGGCCACCATCGGGAGCGGCCTGCGGGCCGGGGCCGGCCGCCCCCGCCACCCGGTGGCCCGGTGAGCGCGCCGGCGCGGGCGCTGCCCGGTGCTCGCGCGTGCAGGTGGCAGCTCGGGCGGTGGCGGCACACGGTGGTGGCACGGCCGCCCGGCGGTGGCGGCACACGGCTGGTGGCACGGCCGCCCGGCGGCGGCGTCAAGGGCCGCTGCGAGCCTCCGCTGCGCTTCGGTTCTCGCTCGGCCTGCGGCCCTCCCTTGACCCCTCCGGCGGCCGTGCCCCCGGGCTATCAGGCCAGCAAGGCAGGGGCCTTGCTGGCATCGCCAACACAACGAGGAGCGTGAGAGATGAACACCCCTGATCGACGGGCCGAGATCCACGACCGGCTGGTGGACGCCGTGGAGGCGATGGTGTCCGGAGCCGACTGGCAGCGGCTGTTGGACCTGGGACGGCGTTTCCACGCCTACTGGACCGGCGTAAGTGGCATATCCGAACTGTGTGAATGCAGTCGCCGACATCAGGCGGAGGGCTGGGAAGCATTGGTGAGGTAGGCCGTTTCCAGCGTGACCACCTGCTGACCGAGGCAACACGCTGGCGACGCCCGGGCTGGACGACCATGGTGGGGGCCATGCTGACTTGGCCCACCGCCGTCCTGGCCGGCTGCTGTATCGGTCTTCTGATGGGCTTTTTCGGCGTGGGGGGTTCGTCGGTGGCCACCCCTGTTCTGTCGCTTCTCGGCGTCCCACCCTTGCTGGCGGTTGCGTCCCCGCTCCCGGCCACGATCCCCGCCGCGATGTTGGCCGCTTCCTCGTATGTCCGGAGGGGCGAAGCCCGACCACGCGCCGCTGCTTGGTCATTGCTCGGGGGCGTCCCGAGCACGATCGCAGGCGCTTTCGCGTCGCGATGGGTCGGTGGCCGGGCACTGTTGGTCACCTCTGGACTTGTGCTGGTCGTCGTCGGGGCCCGGGTTCTGCGCCCGGTCGACGAAGCTGCACGAGCCGCCGGGAACCGGCGAAGACTGAACCGGCCGGTGCTGGTAGCCGCCGCTGGTGGCGTTGGATTCTTCACCGGGCTACTCGCCAACGGGGGAGGCTTCCTGCTCGTTCCGCTCTACGTGCTGGTCTTCGGCCTTCGCATGCGACAAGCAGTTGGCACCAGCCTGGTGGTCGTGGCCGGTCTCTCCGTGCCGACGCTCGGTGTCCACTGGGCACTCGGCCATATCGACTGGGCCGTAGCCGTCCCCTTCGCAGCGGGCGTCCTGCCCGCCAGCCTCGGCGGCAGCGTTTTGGCCCAGCGCATCCATGGTCCGGCCCTCCGACGAGCCTTCGGCTTGTTCCTCGTCGCCTTCGGCCTGTGCTTCACCCTCCTGCGTCTTGTCGGCGTGGCCTGACAAGTGAGGCGCAAGCTTTCGGGAAAGACCGAGAGCTTCAGCGACGGGTCGAAGCCTCGAAGACCTGAGGATCGAACCCCCGTTGGCCTCGGCGAAGTTGAGGCGAGCACTACACAATGGCCCGGCCGGCCGCGTATCCGAGGGCGGTGCCGGCGAGCCCGCCGACGACCGAAAGGGCGACGTAGCTGACCGCCGCCGCCGCCTGCCCCGTCCGCAGCAGTGTGAATGTCTCGTAGCCGAACGTCGAGAACGTGGTGTACGCGCCGAGCAGCCCCACTGCGACAGCGGTCGTGGCCGTAACCGGCCAGCGAGAGGCCCCGGGGCCGGCGAGCACGAGGGCGAGCACGAAGCAGCCGGAGACGTTGATTCCGAGCGTTGCCCACGGAAACGAGCGCATCCCGACTGCAACACCGATTCGGTAGCGAATGACAGCGCCGATCGCTCCGGCGATCGCCACCATGAGAGTGGGCATGCCGCGACTCCTCTCAGATCGTAGGAGCCATCAGCCCACCGCGGGCGGTTTGGGGCGAGCCCCATCGCCGCCCGACAGCGTAAACGAGCCCTTTGGGCAGGGTGGAGCTAGAAACTCCGACACGGAGGGTCAGCGGCCCAGTCGAGCGGCGCTGACGTGATATTCGTTCCGCTGCTCCTCTTGGCAAGGGTGGGTTGGACGCTCTACTCGTCGGCGGTCCGCCCGGGGCGGCAGGCGCGATGCAACCGGTTGCCGGCCGTCAGGGAAGGCCGAGAGTCACCCCGCCCAGAGCGACGCCGGGCCTTGCGTCAGCGGTCGTCCAGGTCGGCCGGGTAGGCCATCCAGCTGCCACCACTCATCGCTGCCCAACGGGTGGCGGTATTGGCGTTGACACCGATGATCTCGCCCAGCATGGCCGGCGGGATCTCGCCCGCCAGCTGGGCCCGGGCGCTGTTGCGCATCAAGAGCGGCTCGATCCCGATAGCCCGCAGGCGCTCCCCGAGGATGACCGGCCCACAGTGGTGACCAGCGTGACGGCCCGGGAACAGCCAGGGCGTGTCGAGCTGGTCGGACACGCCATTGCTGCGCCGGTGCGGGAGGAGGCCGATGAGGGTCGAGAACGGCTCGTGGATGGGAACGGGGTTGCCGGCCAAGTCGACGATGACGGTGCCGTCGAAGCTGCGATGGATGTCGCTCGACTTGAGCACGGCCACCCGGGCGAGGGGCTGGGCGTAGAGGACGACCAGGGCGCCGGCGACGCGGATGTCGACGCTGATGGTGTCGTCGCTCACCAGGCGTCGGGCGACGACCCAGCGTTGCTCGGCGTCGATGACCGGGCGCAGGGCCTGGGGTGGCGACGCGGGGACGGCCACGCCTTTGGCCAGATGCGAGCGTGCGGTGGCCCACACCAGGAACGGCCGGGCCAGCCAGCGGATGGAGCCGCCGGCCCCAAACCAGCTGTCGAAGTCGACCTGGGTGCAGGTTCGCAACGTCCGGCCTTGGCCATGGACGCTGCCGAGGAGCAGGACAACCTGGCGAACGGAGCGACGTGCGTTGTTGGCGCTGTGCGCCATCGTCTTGCCGGCCTCGTCGCGGGCGCGAAGTCGGGGCAGGACCTGCCAGCGCAACCAGGCCCGCACCACGCTGCGGTCGGTGCTGTCGTCGATGAGCTCGACCTGCTCGCCGGCGAAGACCTCGAAGCGGTTGATGCTGCGGTCCTCGGCGGGCAAGGCGGCGACGGCGACCAGCAGCGAGCGCAGGTGCATGACGCTGTGATCAGCGCCGAAGGCGTCGAGGGCGGTGTGCGTGAGGGCCGTCTCGCCGGCGGCGACGCTGGCGAGGACCTTTCCGGCCGCGCTGTCGCGCAGCCAGCTGCGCACCTGGGTCGGGTTGTCGGCAGCCAGGATGGCGTCGCGCAGGACCACCAGCGGGGCCGCAAGCGCATCGGCCGGGCCCAGATGGCTGTCCAGGTCGACGGCCAGGGCGCAACGCTGGCAAACCCACCGTCCCAGTACCCAGGTGCGCGGCGCCTGGATGTCGCATGCAGCACAGCGTCGCTCGACGCGTTCGCGACAGCCCCGGCACCGGCCGTTGGCGTCGCGGGGCCGATCCACCCGCCCGCAGTCGCCGCAGGTCCCGCGTGGCCCGCGCTCGCACCGGCCGCACCACGGCTTGGTCGGCTCCTTGGTTGTGCCGCCGCAGCCAGGGCAGCTTCTGGCACACGGCATGCACCGGACCACGGAGCGATACGTCACCAACGGCTGCGCCGCCTCGCCGCAGTCGGTGCAGGTGGCGGCGGGTAGCACCGCCCCGGCCACGCGCAATGCGTCGAGGAGACGCGCCACCGGGGCCAGGCGGTGGACACCGGCTGACAGCGGGGGGCCGGCTGCGAGCTGGCGGGCGATGAGGGCCCGCGCCGGCACGTTCGGGGCCAGCTTGTCGAGCACAGCCCCGATGTCGACGACGGCCACTGCGGGGTCGGCCCGGTGGACCACCCCGGCGATCTCGGCGGCGAGCTCGGCCAGGCGCCGCAGGCGCCGCTCGTGCTGCATGCAGCGCTCGCACACCGGGCGCCCGTCGGCGTCGCGATGGTTGACGCAGCGGGGCCGGGCGCACACCGAGCACGACTCCCGGTGCACGCGTGCCCAACACGACCCGCACTCCCCACCGGCGCCGACCCGGGCGTGCCAGCGGCGTTGTCGACCGCAGCGGCTGCAGATCGGGTCGATGGTGGCGATGCGCGTCGAGCCGGCCGCCGCCAGGGCGATCGTGAAGCGGTCGACGACGGCCACGTTGCTGGTCGGCCCGATCGAGAACACCTCCGGGTGGGCGTCGAGGTGATCGGCGAGGCGGCGCAGGGTGGTCCTGGCACCGGCCGTTGCTTCCAGCGCCGCTTCGACCACCTCGGTGCCGAGCGATGGGTCGGCCTCGCCCACCACGGCGATGATCCGCCAGCGGCGGGCGGCGTCGAGGGCTGCGCCTCGGTGGCTCAGTTTGCAGGGGACGCACCAGGCCAGCCCGTCGGGATCGCGACCGGCCACCCGGCGGTGCACACCGCAGTGCGCGCAGGTGGCCCGGTTGGCGGAAGTCATGCACGTGGCACAGATCCGACCCTGCGGACTTCGCCCCCACGGACGCGCCGGCCGGCCACAGCGGGCGCACGGTGGCAGGTCCGCCCGGGGGGCGTCGGTCACGGCTTGGTGATCTCGGCCCGTCTCGGCCGGCGCTCCTTGAGCGACGAAACGGCCGCCTCACCGACGACGCCGGCTGCCGCCCGCTTCGTGCGGCTCTCCGTCACCGGCTCGATCAGGTCATTGGGGGTGCAGTCGAAGATGTCGCACAGGGCCATCAGCGTGCGCAGGCTCAAACGCTCCGGCATCTGGGTCACCAGCCGGTAGACCTGGGTGGACGACAACACCACGCCCCGCTCGGCCAGCAGCGGCACGAGATCGGTGGTGGCGAACATGGCGTGGCGGGCCATGACAAGTCGCAGGTTCCATTGGTAGGCGAGCTTTGCCCTTGCCATCGTCGTCCTCCTCAGCGGTCCTCGGCGCCGGCGGCGCCGTCGGGTTGGTCGAACGCCGGACGCAGAGCCCGGGCCAGGGCGGCCTGCAGGTAGTCGCTGCCCACCTTGGTGTAGCCCGCCGTCGACGAGCCCCACCGGTGGCCGACCTGTTGCTGCACGAACAGCTGGTCGACACCGTCCTCGAGCTGGTGGGTGATGAACGAGTGCCGCAGGCAGTGCGGAGACAACGCCGCGTCCAAGCCGATGGCGTCGCGGTAGTCGGCGAAGCGGGCGTTGATGGCGCTCGACGCCACCCGGCTCCCACGCTCGGTGGGCCACAGCATCCCGGCCCTGCCGGTGGCGTAGGCGGGGCGGATCTCGCCAACCCACTCGGCCATCGCCTGAGACGCCCAGCCCATGACCGTGAGCACGGTGCGCTGGCGGGGTGGGCCGCCCCGGCTGGCCTTGCCGTAGCGGACGTTCAGCACGCCGAAGCGCCCGAACTGCGGTGCTCGGGCGTTGGGGCCCCAGTCGGCCAGATCGAGCATGGCCGCCTCCCGCCGCCGCAGGCCCCACGCGTAGATGGTCTTGAACAACACCGCGTCGCGGTAAGCGGCCAGCCATCCTTTGCGGCCGCGGCCGGCGATGCGAGCCACCTGCTCATCTGCGTGGTCGAAGAAGGCCTGCAGCTCGTCGCGGCTCATGGGCCGACGGTCCGGCCGGGCCTCGGTCTCGCCACGGTGCACGGCCGTGTTCCACTCGTGGAACACCTGGGTGGGATGGGTGCCGAAACGCTGCTCGCACACCGATGCCCAGCCGTAGCGGGGGTCGCAGACGTAGGCCAGGAACGACGCCACCGATGCCTGGTAGCCACGGATGGTCGAGTGCGCCAAACCGTCGGCCACCAGCGACGACGTCCACTCCTCGGCATCCGCCGGTCCCCATGACCACGGGTAGTCGTTGGTGAAGGCCACGAAGCGCTGCAGCGTCCAGCCCCGATTCTCCACCGTGGCCGCCGTCAGGAGGCGGGAGCGCTGCTGGGCGGCCCAGCCCTCCTGCATGGCGGCGAGCACGGCGTCCTCCGGCTGCAGGAACGCCACGCCGGCGGCCAGCACTGTCGCCGCCGAGCCGGCCATCTCGATCGGGTCGATCTGTCTCGAACCCATGCAACCGGCCTCTCGGAACCTCGACAACGGACGCACCCTTCTTACATCAGATGCAAGAGGCGACGGCGAATACCTGGTCAGCGGGCCAAACCCGACTCGCCGAGCGGCCCTCGGGAGATGCCAAATGATGCTCGTGACGCCCACCCCAATGCCTCCGAATCCTTCATCGGATGCAATAGCCGAGCCTGATTGCACAACTACGCCATCGTGAAGAGCCTCGACCTCACCCGGGTCGGTGGCCTGGTGGCGGTGCTCACCTCGCGGTACACGGCCGACGCCCGCAACCCGGCTGCCCGCCGGGAGATCGACTCGCGCGCCGACCTCATCGGCGCGCTGCGCTTCCCGGCCGGCGCCTTCTCCGCCGCCGCCGGCACCGACGTGGTGGCGGACCTGGTGGTCCTGCGCCGCCGGGGCGGGGGCGACGAGCGCCGGGGACTGTCGTGGGCGTCCACCGTCACCGTGCCCGGCGACGACGCCGGGAGCGGCGAGCCGGTCTACGTGAACGAGCTGTTCGCCACCCGCCCCGACCTGGTGCTCGGCCACCTCGGCGTCGACCGTGGCATGTACCGCGAGCGCGAGCTGACGGTGACTGCCACCGGCGACCTGCTGCCGGCCCTGGTGCGGGCGCTCGCCGACCTCGTGGCAGACGCCCGCCGCCGCCACCTGACATTCACGCCGAGGCCGGCCACGGTTGTTGCTCCGGCACCGGCGACGGCCGCCACGCCGGCCCTGTCGCCGATGACCCAGGAGTCGAGCTTCGTGGTGGTCGACGGGACGTTCGGGCGCGTCGAGGCCGGTCGCGTCCGCCCTTACAGCCCTCGCTACCGCTCCGACGAGTCCGAACTGCGCCGCCTGGTGCGCCTGCGCGACGAGGCACGGGCGGTGCTGGCCGCCCAGGTGGCCGGAGCGGACGATGCCGAGGTGGACGGCGCCCAGGTCCGTCTGCGCGCCGCCTACGACACCTACGCCCGCGCCCACGGCCCACTCAACCGCTTCCGCACCGCCCGCACCGGCCGGGTCGATCCCGACACCGGCGAGGAGATCCTGCGCCGCATCCAACCGCGGATGGGGGGCTTCCGTGACGACCCGGACTGGCCGCTGGTGGCCGCCCTGGAGCACTTCGACGACGACACCCAGGTCGCCCGTCCGGCCGCCATCTTCACCCAGCGCGTCGTCTCGCCACCGCCGTTGCGCGTCGGTGTGGACACGGCCGCCGAGGCGGTCGCGGTGTGCCTCGACGAGGCCGGGCGCCTCGACCTCGACCGGATCGCCGAGCTGCTCGGCACCGAAACACCGGCGGCGCGGGCCGAGGTGGCCGGCCTGGCGTTCGACGACCCGACGTCACACGAACTGGTGCCGGCCAGCGCCTATCTGTCGGGCAACGTCCGCACCAAGTTGGCCGCCGCCCGGGCGGCGGCGGCCACCGACACCCGCTACGAGGCCAACGTCGCCGCTCTCGACGAGGTGTTGCCCCGCCAACTCGAGCCGGGTGAGATCACCGCCGGCCTGGCGCCCCGTGGATCCCGCCGGCCGACGTCGAGGCGTTCTGCGCCGACGTCCTCGGCGCCGAGGTTGAGGTCGAGCGCCTGGCCGCCCTCGGGTCGTGGACAGTTCGGCTGCACTCGGGCGGGCGGGGTTCGGTGCGCCTGTCGTCGGAGTGGGGGACGGCACGCGCCGATGCCATCGTGCTGCTCGACGCCGGCCTGAACCAGCGCCTCTACACCGTCTACGACGAGGACGCCGACGGCCGCCGCGTGCGCAACGACGCCGAGACCCTGGCCGCCAGGGACAAGCAGGAGGCCGTCGCCGTGCGGTTCTCGGCGTGGGTGTGGGAGGAGCCGGCGCGGGCGGCCAGGCTGGCCGAGCGCTACAACGAGTTGTTCCGCAGCGTGGTGGTGCCGGCGCATGACGGCTCCCACCTCAGCCTTCCGGGGCTGGCCGACACCTTCACCCCCCATCCCCACCAGCGCGACGCGGTGGCCCGCATCCTCACCGACGGCCGGGCGCTGCTGGCGCACGCCGTGGGCGCCGGCAAGACGGCCACGATGATCATGTCCACCATGGAGTTGCGCCGCCTGGGTCTCGCCGCCAAGCCGGCCGTGGTGGTGCCCAACCACATGCTGGAGCAGTTCAGCCGTGAGTGGTTGCAGCTGTACCCGACGGCCAGGCTGCTCATCGCCGACCGGGACCGCCTGTCCCGCGAACGCCGCAAGGAGTTCGTGGCCCGCTGCGCCACCGGCGACTGGGACGGGGTGGTGTTCACCCACGCCGGGTTCGCCCGCATCCCGCTCGGCCCGGACCTGTACAAGCGCTACCTCGAGGAGAACCTGGAGCGGTGCCGGGCGGCCCTGGCCGAATCCCGAGCCGGCAAGGGCCTGTCGGTCAAGCGCCTGGAGCGCCGCCTGGCCCAGCGGGAGGAGAGGCTGCGCGAGCTGCTGGCCGCCGAGACCAAGGACGACGGCGTGAGCTGGGTCGAGACCGGGATCGACCGGGTCACGATCGACGAGGCCCACTGCTTCAAGAACCGTCAGGTCGACTCGGCCATCGACGGCATCGCCACCCCCGGCTCGCGCCGGGCCCAGGACCTCGACGCCAAGCTGTGGGCCCTGCGCCGCATCCACGGCCCCCGGGTGGTCACCTTCGCCACCGCCACGCCGGTGGCCAACTCCATCGCCGAGCTGTGGACCATGCAGTCCTACCTCCAGCCCGACGTCCTGGCCGAAGCCGACCTGTCCGCCTTCGACTCATGGGCGGCGACCTTCGCCCGCACCGTGACCGCCCTGGAGTTGGCGCCGGACGGGGGCAGCTACCGGATGAAGACCCGCTTCGCCCGCTTCCAGAACGTTCCCGAGCTGATCACGCTCTACCGCCAGGTGGCCGACGTCCGCACGGCCGAGGACCTGGCTCTGCCCGTGCCGGCGCTCGGCGGAGGCCGCCCCGAGACGGTGGTCGTCCCCCCGTCGGTCGCCCTGCGCGCCTACGTCGCCGATCTGGCCTCCCGGGCCGAGCAGGTGCGCTCCCGATCGGTGCTACCGGACGAGGACAACATGTTGAAGATCACCGGCGACGGCCGCCGCGCCGCCCTCGACCTCCGCCTGGTCGGCGAGCGCCCCGATCCCACCGGCGGAAAGCTCGCTGCTGCCGCCGACCGCATCGCCGACATCCACCGCTCGACCACCGGCCTTCGCTTCGTCGACGAATGTGGTCAACCGCATCCGAGGCCGGGCGCCCTTCAGCTGGTGTTCTGCGACGTCTCCACGCCTTCAGGGAGGGCCTGGAACGCCTACGACGAGCTGCGCGGCCTGCTCGTCGCGCGGGGCATGCCGGCAGAAGCCGTGCGCTTTGTGCATGAGGCCGCCACCGACGAAGGCAAAGCCCGGCTGTTCGCGGCTTGCCGAGACGGGCGCGTCGCTGTGCTGGTCGGCTCCACCGACAAGATGGGCGTCGGCACCAACGTCCAGACCCGCGCCGTTGCCCTGCACCATCTCGACTGCCCGTGGCGCCCGGCTGACATCGAGCAGCGTGAGGGCCGCATCATCCGCCAGGGAAACCAGAACGCCGAGGTGTCGATCTTGCGCTACGCCACCGAGGCAAGTTTCGACATCTACATGTGGCAGACGGTGGAGCGCAAGGCCGCCTTCATCAACCAGGTGGCCACCGGCCGCTCCGTCGAGCGGGAGGTCGACGACATCGGCGACCAGGCCCTGTCCTTCGCCGAGATCAAGGCTCTGGCCACCGGCAATCCGCTGATCCTGGAGAAGGCCGGCCTCGACGCCGAGGTCGCCCGCCTCAGCCGCCTGCACCGCTCGCACCAGGACGACCAGCACCGCCTTCGGCGCGCTCTGTCCTCGGCGGAGACGCGGGCGGCGCGGCTCGGCCGCAGGATCGCCGAACTGGAGGCTGCTATCACCCAGCGGACCGACACGCGGGGCGAGCGGTTCGAGATGACCCTCGAGGGCTCCGGCCATCGTTCACGATCCGACGCGGGCCAGCACCTGCTGCAAGTTCTGGCATCGCGGCTGGCGAGTCCCGGCGGCAGCGGCGCAATTGGCATCGGAAGGCTGGGGGGCTTTGATGTGGTCGTCGGTCTCGACCGAGAGGCAGGCGAACTCGTCGTGTCCCTCGACGGGCTTGACGACCCGGTGGCGATCCCGGCGGATGAGCTGCTCCGGACCGACCCCCTGGGCCTGCTCCGCCGCCTGGAGTACCGAATCCAGGCCGTCGACACCAGCCTGGCCGGCGCAATCGACGAGCACCGGTCCGCCAGTCGGGAGGCCGAGCGAGCCCGGGACCGCCTCGGCGCCTCGTTCCCCTACGACGACGCGCTCAAAGCTGCTCGGCGCCGCCAGCACGAAGTCAACGAGCAGCTTCTGCAGGGCGCCGGCGAGGTCAATGCCGAGCAGACCCTGCCCGACCGCATGATCTCCCGCATGGCCGGCGTCACCCCGTCACCAGCGGGGCCCGTGCGTCGCTGAATATGACCGGACGCCGGCCCGCGGTGGGGGAGCCGCCCGGCACGGCGCGTTCTGCGCCGTCCTCATCGCGCAGCGAGACGAGTCCTGCCCGAGCATTATCGGGCGGTCCACCCGCCGCACCGCGCATGATATGTAGGTGATCCATGAGGGGCCTCGGAGCTGCCCCAGAAGGAGGTCGCCCATGCGGTGGGTACCGAGCGTCAGTCGTTCGTTGGGCGAAGCCGGCGGGTTGCGAGTGGCTGTTGGACATCCGCTCGTCGATGAATACCTGGAGTTCCTGACCGCTCGGGCCCGGCCCAACACCATCCTGGCCGTGGCATTCGATCTGAAGGTCTTCTTCTCCGTCGTCGACACGACGCCGGTGCGCGTCACGAGCGCTGACGTCATGGCGTTCATCCGCGCACAGCGCTCCAGCGACCACAAGGTGGTCCGCATCGACGGCCCCGGCGGGTTGTCGTCTCGCACCATCCGCCGTCGTCTGTCCTCGGTGTCGGGGCTCTACGCCTACCTACTCGCCCGGGGCGACACGTCCGTTGCCCGCAACCCGGTGCCCCAGGGACTCGTCACCCGGCGCGAGCGCGAGCGGCCCCGGGGGCGTCCGCTGGTGCGTGCCGTGGTCACGCTGCCCCGGGTGCTCAGCCCAACCGAGGTCGACGCCTTGGTCAAAGCGCTGCGCACCGAGCGGGACCGGGCCATGGTCGACGCCATGGTGCTGGGCGGGTTGCGCCGCTGCGAGGTGCTCGGCCTGCGCCTCGAAGACATCCGCCTGGCCGAGCGCCGGGTGTTCATCGCCGACGGCAAGGGAGGCCGCCAGCGGCTCATCCCGGTGTCGCCACGGTTCTTCGCCTCCTTGGCTCGCTACCTCGACGACGAACGCCCGCCGCAGGCAGCCACCGACTCTGTGTGCGTGGTGCTCAAGGGTCCGCGCCGCGGACAGCCCCTGTCGGCCTACGGACTCGACGAGGTCATGCGCGGCGCCCGAGGCCGGGCCGGGCTGTCGCGGGGAAGCTGCCACGAGTTGCGACACACCTGCCTCACCCGGCTGCGGGAGGCCGGCATGTCGCTCGAGGCCCTCCAGGCCCAGGCGGGCCACGCCTCCATCGAGACCACCCGTGTGTACCTGCACCTGGCCGACGACTGGCTGGCGGCGGAGTACCGCAAGGCAGCAGACGCCATCGAGGCACAAGCCGTGCGGACAGCGCCATGAGCCCCGGCGCTCTGCCCGCAGTCATCGCCGACGGCCCCGACGCGGTGCCGGTTCCGTGGCAGGCCGTGTATGCCGGTGCACCGCAGATGGCGACCACCATGGTCGCCTACGTGGCGCAGATGGGCGTGTCCATGCGGCCATCGACGGCCAGGGCCATCGACGCCGATCTGCGGATCTTCGCCGGGTTCTTGATCGACCACGATCCCGCCCTGTGCGCCGTGGTCGACATCGAGCGCCCCACATCGAGGCCTTCAAGCTGTGGCAGTGGGCCCAGCCCGGCACGTCGGGTCGGCTGAAGCCGGCGACGTTCCGCCGGCGGATGGGCCAGTTGCGCACGTTCTTCATGCGCATCATCGAGTGGGGCTGGGACGACGCCCCCAAGCGGGTGCCGATCTTCTTCGGTGACGTCCCCAAGCGCGATGAGCCACTGCCTCGGTTCTTGGACGACGCGCGCTTCGCCCAGTTCATGCGGGCCCTGGCCGCCGAGCCGGTGACCCGAAGGCGAGTGGCCATCGAGGTCCTGGCCCGCACCGGCATGCGCGTGGGTGAGCTGTGCGGCCTCGAAGCCGACGCCGTCACGATCATCGGCGACGGCCACTGGCTGCGCGTCCTCTCGGCAAGCTCCACAACGACCGCTACGTCCCCCTGCACCCCCACCTCGTCGAGCTCCTCGCCGCCTACCGCAGCGTCTACGGCGTTCATGCCCATGGCCTGCTGCTGTCCGGCGAGCAGGGCCCGCTCAACCGATACGCCGTCCAGCGCTGGATCACCGCCGTCGCCCGCCGCGCCGGCATCGGCCACGTCCATCCCCACCAGCTCCGCCACACGGTCGCCACCCAGGCGATCAACCGAGGCATGTCCATCGAAGCCATCGCCGCCCTGCTCGGGCACCGGTCGTTGGACATGACGCTGCGCTACGCCCGCATCTCGAACCGGGTGGTCGCCGATGAGTACGACGCCGTGTCGGCCAAGGTGGAAGCCCTGTACTGCAATCCCGCCCTACCCGCCGATGCCGAGGGCCCGAACATGCGCCGTCTCCGTCAGGAGGTTCATCACCGCCTCCTTGGCAACGGCTGGTGCCGGCGCCCGTCGGTGCTCGATTGCCATTTCGAGTCGATCTGCGAGACCTGCACCCACTTCGCCACCGACACCACTTTCCAGCCCGTCCTATTGCGCCAGCGCGACCACGCCGTAGACAACCGCCAAGACGCGCGGGCGGACATGTTCAACCGGCTCATCGAAACGCTGGACCTGAATCAGCAAGATCACCCTTGACAAAGATCACCTACATATCGCCGGTTATCAGGCGGTCGACCGGCCGGAGGGGACGATACCTGCCACCGCGCGCTGGTCTCGCACGCCCCGGAGCGCCGAGGGAGCGCGAAATCATGTCTGTCTGTCGCGCCCTGAAGCGCTCGGCGCGAATGGCCGGCGAGAGCGAAATGGCCCTCTGGGAGGCCTGCAGGTGAGATGATCGACCCTCCGTCCGCGTCAGGAGGTGACGTGCCGATCCCGGATAACGAGGTGCTGGCCCTCGCTGATCTCGTCGAATACGCTGGCAAGCCTCAGACCTCCGGAAGTCGGTCGTGAGTGACTGTTGAAGTCATCAGGGCGCGATCCGGTAGATGATCGGCCTCGGATCACCGAGCATGTGCGCCTCGGCGGCGGTGAGTTCGTCGGC
>JAHFUS010000041.1 GCA_023264975.1 Actinomycetes bacterium
GGCCCCGACGGCCGACGCCGCCACCGTGCTCAACGACACCACCGCCAAGGCGATGGGCACGGTCCGCTTCAGCCAGGAGGCCACCCAGGTGCGGGTCGAGGTGGTCGCCAAGGGTCTGACCCCGGGCTGGCACGGCTTCCACGTGCACACCACGGGCAACTGCACGGTGACCAGCGGACTCGCTACCGACCCGTTCGGGGCGGCCGGGGGTCACCTCGGTTCCGCCCTCGGCCACGGCACGCCCGGCCATGACGGTGACATGCCGCTGCTCTACGCAAACGCCGACGGCGTGGCCCGCGCCACCTTCCGCACCGACAACTTCACGCTGGCCCAGGTGCTCGACGCCGACGGAAGTGCCGTCATCGTGCATGCGGCAGCCGACAACTACGCCAACATCCCTGCCGCCCGCTACGACACCAAGCCGGCCGGAGGCACATTCCCAGACGACACCACCAAGAACACCGGCGACTCCGGGTCCCGCCAGCGCTGTGGCGTGGTGCAGCGCACCGGCCAGGGCTATCGGCTGGTCGCCAACGACGGCGGGGTGTTCGCATTCGGCGACGCCAAGTTCTTCGGCTCCGCCGGCGCACTGAAGCTCAACAAGCCGGTGAACGGCATGGCGGCCACGCCGTCGGGCCAGGGCTACTGGCTGGTGGCGTCCGACGGGGGCATCTTCGCCTTCGGCGACGCCGCCTTCCTTGGCAGCACCGGTGCCGTCACGCTCAACTCGCCGATCGTGGGCATGGCGCCCACGTCCACCGGTGACGGGTACTGGCTGGTGGCGGCCGACGGCGGCGTCTTCGCCTTCGGCGACGCCTCCTTCCACGGCAGCACCGGCGACATCAAGCTCAACTCGCCGATCGTGTCCATCGCCGCCACGCCGACCGACGGCGGCTACTGGCTCGTCGCCGCCGACGGCGGGGTGTTCGCCTTCGGCGACGCCGAGTTCCAGGGCGGCGCCGCCGCCGCCAGGCTCAACTCGCCCGTCAAGGGGGCAGCCGCCCAGTCGAGCTGACGTCGTGTGGGAGGGAGGCGGCGCCGGGCATCCGGCGCCGCCTCCGCCGCGCCTACCCGGGGCCGTTGCCCCTGTGCGCGTCGATGAACGCTTCGAGGGCGTCGAGGGCGGGCGGGCCGGCCCCGCCGCAGACCAGGCGATAGCGCCACGCCGTGGCCACCACAGCGTCGTCGAGATCGGGATTGGGCGCCACCGCCACGTCACGGTCGCCAAGGTTGCGCAGGCGGCGCACGTCGGCGGTGGCGAGGTCCTTGTACTGGACCATCACGCCGCCGGCCTCAAGGAGCGCAAGCTGGGCGGGCCGGGGCACGGGGCCGTCCTGCGCGCCCGCCGGGGCGGCGCCCGGCAGGTGGGCACCCGACGTGGGCGGGTCCGTCGTGTAGGCGGGCTCGGGGGCGCCGGGAAGGAGGTGTTGCACGCTGGTGGGGTCGAGCTGCTCCTCGGTGTCCGGGCCGCATCGGCCCGCCGCAGCCGACCCCGCAGCCGACCCCGCCGCCGACCCCGCCGCCGACTCCGGCGGTCCCGACCCGCCGCCGGCACACGACACCAGCAGAAGTGCCATCGCCACCACGGCCAGCGGCGGCGGTGGGCGGAGCACGAGGTGGCGCAGCCGGCCCTGCACCAGGGCGATCCCCGCGATCACGAGGGCGCCGCCCGCCAGCAGCCGCAGCCGGAACGCCTCGTGGAGGAAGACCACGCCGACCGTCACCGCCACGATGGGGACCAGGTAGGTGACCAGCGATGCCCTGGTGGGCCCGACGGCGGCGATCGACTGGTAGTTGATGACGTACGCAACCCCGGTGCCCATCACGCCGAGCACCACGATGGCCAGCCACTCCCGCCCGTTGGGCCCGAAGCCGTCCGTGACGGTGGTCACGACGGCGAGCGGCAGGGCCAGGGCGGCGCCGGTGATGAGCTGGCCGGCCGCCGCCACCAGCGGCTGGACGTCTGACAGATGCCGCTGGGCGTACATGAAGCTGAACCCGTATGAGGCGGACGCGGCCACGGCGGCCAGGATCCCGGCGCCCGATGACGAGCCCAGGTCGGCCCACGAGACCCCGGCCGCCACCGCCACGCCGGAGATGCCCGCCACCAGTCCCACGATCTGGGGCCTGCGCAGGCGCTCGTGAAGGCCGACGGCCGCCGCCACCGCCGTGAACAGCCCGGTGGAGGCGTTCACGACGGCGGTGAGCGCGGAGGTGATGTGCTGCTCGCCCCACGCCAGCAGCGTGAATGGCAGCGCGCCGTAGGCCAGCCCCATCACGGCGAAGTGGCGCCAGCTGGTGGCGTCGTGCGGAAGGTGGATCCGCTTCACCCGAAGCACCACCAGCATCACTGCGGCGCCCAGCGCGATGCGCAGGAAGGCGACTGCGGCGGGCGTCATGCCCCGTAGTGCCACCTTGATCAGAAGGAACGACCATCCCCAGATCAGGGACAGGACGACGACCCGGCGCACCCCTCGACCCTAGGGTCTCAACAGGCTGGGGGCGATGCACCGCATAGACTCCACGCGTGTCCCAGGCCTCTGTCGAACGGCGTCTCCGCCAGACGACGACGCGCCTGCGCGAGGCCCGGGAAGCGCTGGTGGTGCTCGACCAGCAGCTGGTGTCCCTGGCCGAAGACGCCGACGACCTTCGGGTGCGGTCGCTGGTGGGCGAGTCCCCCATGGTCGACAAGGAGCACCGCGACGCCCAGCGCAGTTTCGAAGCAATGAGCCGGAGCCGGGCCGCAACCGTCGCCGAGATCGCCAAGCTCGAGCGGACCGTCGACGAACTGCTCGAGCGGTTCGTGCCCTCTGGCCCGCTGCCGGCGACGCCGGACCCCTGCTGATCGCAAAGGAGCGACGTTGGCCGTGCGCGTGGTGATCGCAGAGGACGAGGCTGTCATCCGCCTCGACCTGAAGGAGATCCTGGAGGAGGAGGGCTACGAGGTCGTCGGTGAGACGGGCCGCGGTGACGAGGCGGTCGAGCTGGTGCGCCAGCACGGGCCCGACCTGGCCATCCTCGACATCCGCATGCCCGGTATGGACGGCCTGGCCGCCGCCCGCGAGATAGCGGGGGAGCGGCGGGCCGCCGTGCTCATCCTCACCGCCTTCAGCCAGCGCAACCTCATCGAGGAGGCACGCGACGCCGGTGCTCTCGCCTACCTGGTCAAGCCCTTCCAGACCAGTGAGCTGATCCCCGCCATCGAGGTCGCCCTCGGCCGCTTCCACGAGCTGCAGAGCCTCGAGAACGAGAACCGCAGCCTGGAGGACCAGCTGGAGACCCGCCGCGTGGTCGACCGGGCCAAGGGCATGCTCATGGACGTGCACGGCCTGCGGGAGAACGACTCGTTCCGCTTCATCCAGCAGACGGCCATGCGCGAGCGCCAGACGATGAAGGCGGTCGCCCGTCGCATCATCGACGGCGAACTCACCCCCTGACGCTCAGCTGGCCACGACGTACAGCTGGCCGGCCAGCGCCGGCCCGAGGGCGATGGTGCCGTCGCCCAACTCCAGCGTGAGAGTGCCGTCGGGCGCTTTTGCGCTGACTCGGGCGTCGACGCCGGGCACGAACCCGTGGTCACTCAGGTAGGTGAGGGCCTCGATGTCGATCTCGACCTGCTCGGTGACCCGCCGCAGGCACACCCGGTCGCCCGGCACCGAGCGGGCCAGTGGCGCCAGCTCGGCCTCGTACTCGGCCACCGCCGTGCCCGGGATGGGGTTGCCGTGGGGGCAGGTGGTCGGGTTGTCGAGTAGGACGACGAGGCGCGCTTCGACCTCGTCGGAGATCACGTGCTCCCAGCGGCACGCCTCCACGTGGGCCTTGTGCCACGGCAGGCCGATCACATCGGTGAGCAGGCGCTCGGCCAGCCGGTGCTTGCGCACCACGCTCTCCGCCCGTGCCCGCCCCTTGACGGTGAGCTCGACAGCCCGTCCGGTCACGTCGACATAGCCGTCGGTGCGCAGCCGGCGGATCATCTCCGAAACCGACGGCGCCGAGTGCCCGAGGCGCTCGGCCAGGCGGGCCTGGATGACGACCGTGCCCTCCTCCTCCAACTCGTGGATCGCCTCTAGGTACTCCTCGAGGGGGGGGTGGAACCCGTCGGACATGACCTCCATCGTACCCAGGTAGGGCTCGCCGCAGCCCGAGCCGTACGATCCAGGGCATGGCGAAGATCCTCCTGCTCGACGGCCACAGCCTCGCCTACCGGGCCTTCTTCGCCCTCCCCACCGACATGGCCACCGCGTCGGGCCAGGTCACCAACGCCGTGTTCGGCTTCACCTCGATGCTCGTCAACCTCCTCAAGGACCACAGGCCCGACGCCATCGCCGTGGCCTTCGACCGCCCCGAGCCCACCTTCCGCCACTCCCTGGTCGACAACTACAAGGCGGGCCGGGCCGAGGCGCCCGACGTTCTCCGCCAGCAGCTGGGCCTGGTGCGCCAGGTGGTGGAGACGCTCCACATCCCCACCGTGGAACTGGCCGGCTACGAGGCCGACGACGTCATCGCCACCCTGGCCACCCAGGCCCGCGACCGGGGCGACGACGTGATCATCGTCACGGGCGACCGCGACGAGTACCAGCTGGTGGAGGACCCGCATGTCAAGGTGCTCTACAACCGACGGGGCGTCAGCGACTACGTCCTGTATGACGAGGCCGGCATCGTCGACCGCACGGGCGTGACGCCCGCCAAGTACCCGGAGTACGCGGCGCTGCGGGGCGATCCCTCCGACAACCTCCCGGGTGTACCGGGCGTCGGGGAGAAGACGGCGGCCAAGCTCATCAACACCTACGGCGACATCGACGGCGTGTACGCCAACGTCGACAGGAACACGCCGAAGCTGCGGGAGAACCTCATCGCGGCAGAGGCCCAGGTTCGCAGCAACGCCAAGGCCACACCCCTCGTGCGCGACGTCCCGCTCGACTGCGATGTGGCCGACCTCACCATGGGCGGCTACGACCTCGACGAGGTCCGCACCCTGTTCAACTTCCTCGAGTTCCGTACTCTGTGGGACCGCTTCCTCGAAGCGATCGGCGGGCCCGCCAGCCAGGACGTCCCCGCTGCCTCGGCCGCCGGCGAAGGCCTGGTCGTGGAGATCCACCCGGTGGCGTCAGCCGACGACGCCGTGGCCCTCATCGACGGGTTGGCCGCCGGCTCCGGCCCATTGGCGGCCGAGATCGCCTGGACCGGCCCCGAGGGCCGTTCCGACCTGGCCGGTCTCGCCCTGGCCGAGCCGCCGCCATCCTCCTCAATCGGTCAGCAAAGCGGGGCGGGAAGTGCGCCGGTCCACCCACACCGTCGCTCGGAGGTCGCCGCCTGGATCCCCGCCGACCTGCTCGACGACGCGGCCGTCGTCCTCGCCCTGGGCCGGCTGTTCGGCGCCGACGGGCGACCCCTCGCCGCCCACCGGGCCAAGGAGCTGATGCGGGGCCTCGACCGCCACGGGGTCGACGTGCGCAGCCTCGACCTCGACACGGCCGTGGCCGCCTACCTGGTCGACCCGGCCGACACCGCCTACCTTCTGGAGGACCTGGCCGGCCGCTACGCCCAGATCGACCTGCGCGGCCCGGACGCCCCGCCGCCCGGCCAGCTCGACCTCGACGGCACGGCCTCCGACGTGGCCGACGGCACCGGCCGGCGGGCGGCCGCGGTAGCCCGCCTGGCCCCGGCCCTCTCGCTCGCCCTCGAGGCGCGTGGGCTGCGGTCGCTGTACGACGACATCGAGCGCCCCCTGGTGCGGGTCCTGGCGCGCATGGAGAAGGTGGGCGTGCGGGTCGACGTCGACGACCTGCGCCAACTGAGCGAAGCCCTGGCCGCCGAGTGCCAGGTGCTCGACGCCCGGATCCAGGACGACGTCGGCCACCCGTTCCTCGTCAACTCCACCAAGCAGCTTCGCACCGTCCTTTTCGACGAGCTCGGCCTGGCCCCGCAGAAGAAGACCAAGACCGGCTATTCCACCGATGCGGCGTCGCTGGAGAAGCTGAAGGGCCAGCACCCGGTCATCGACAAGCTGCTGCGTTACCGCGAGGTGGAGAAGCTGCGCTCCACCTACGGCGAGGCGCTGCTGGCCGAGGTCGGCGCCGACGGCCGCATCCACGCCACCTTCCAGCAGACCGTGGCCCGCACCGGCCGCCTCTCGTCCGACCGGCCCAACCTCCACAACATCCCCACCCGCACGGAGGAGGGCCACCGCTTCCGCGGGGCGTTCATCCCCGACCCGGGCTCGCTGTTCCTCGTCGCCGACTACAACCAGATCGAGTTGCGGGTGATCGCCCACCTGGCCGAGGACCCCGGGCTCATCGACGCCTTCGAGTCCGACACCGACATCCACACCGCCACCGCCGCCCGCATCTTCGCGGTGGAGCCGGGCGACGTCACGAGGGCCCAGCGGTCGAAGGCCAAGATGGTCTCCTACGGGCTGGCGTACGGCATGGAGGCGTACGGCCTCGGGCAGCGCCTCGGCATCCCCACGCCCGAGGCGGCCCAGATCCTGGGCGCCTACTTCGAGGCGTTTCCCAATGTGAAGGACTACATGGACCGCACGGTGACCGAGGCCCGCGACCGGGGCTACACCGAGACCCTGTTCGGCCGGCGCCGCCTCATCCCCGAGCTGTCGTCGATGAACTTCCGCATCCGCCAGGCGGGGGAGCGCCAGGCCATGAACGCCGGCATCCAGGGCCTGGCCGCCGACATCTTCAAGGTCGCCCTCGTCCGCCTCGACGCCGCCCTCGAGCGCGAGGGCCTGGCCAGCCGGGTGGTGCTCCAGGTGCACGACGAGGTGATCCTCGAGGTGCCCGAGGCCGAGCGGAACGCCGCCGCTGCGCTCACCCTCGACGCCATGCGGGGCGCCTGCGACCTCTGCGTCGCCCTCGAGGTCAACCTCTCGTGGGGCGCCAACTGGGCCGACGCCAAGCCCTGACGCACGATGCCGACCGCCGGAAGGTCGGTCCTCCGGAGCGGGGCGACGTCAGGCTCCGAGGCGGTCGGTCAGAACTGGATCTGCGGCGGGGGCCAGCAGCGATGTGCGGCCGTCCTCCCAGCAGGACACGAGGTGGCGGGCGAGCCGGGCTTCAACGTGCATGAGGGCGGCGGCGCCGAAGAGCACGTCGCCGGCCAGGTCGGGCTCGTCGCCCACGAAGCCGGCGGCCAGGTCGTTGGCGGCGATGATCTCGTGCTCGGCGTCGGCGGCCACGTGGACGTCGTAGAACTCGGCGGCCAGGTCGTCTCCGGCCAGCCGGCGCACGGCCGCCGCGTAGCGGCCCATGGGCACGACCGACGTCATCTCGAACACGGCCAGGTGCCCCACCAGGGCGCCCCGCAGGCGCCGGTGGAGGCCGAACAGCGAGACCAGGTTGTCGGTGGCGAGGGTGACGCCTGGCACCACGTCGATGTAGGTCCCGGGCGTGGGGTCGAGGTCGAGGCGGCTCATGGTGACGGCGAACAGCTCGGCGTGCGTGCGGCCAGGCTGCCCGGCGCCGTACTCGTCGGCCTGGATGGTCACCATGGCCGACTTGGCCGTGCCCCGCAGCCGGGGGATGGCGAACGTGTGGGCGTCTGCTTCCTTGCGCTGGTAGATCGACCGGTGCACGAGCATCTCGCGCAGCTGGACGAGGGACCCGCCCTCCTCGAGGTGGCGGGACGGTGACGGTCCGCCGCCGCCTGCGATCAACTCCCGAAGGGCGGCGGGCACGTCGGTCGCGGCCGGCACCTGCGCCGGGTGGTGCTCGGCCCGCAGGGCGGACAGGAACCGCTCCTCGAGGTGTCGCCGCAACCGGAGGAGCGCCGGCTCCCATTCCCAGCGGTCGTCGACACCCTCGTAGCCGTCGTGGAAGAGCTCGTAGCAGCAGTGCAGGGCAAGGTGGGTGTCCTCCCCGACCAGCGGATCATCAGTCAGGACGACAGCGCACAGGAGTGGCCAGTGGGCGTTGGTGCGCAGCGCCGTGATCACGGCGCTGCTGACGGGCCCACGAGGCTCGGGAAGCTGGTTAGGCACGGGCAGGCGTGTACCCCGTGCCGGGCTCATCCACACCGGGGGCCGCCCGTCCCGTCCTGGCCGGCGACAAATTACAACCACACAAACCGGCAATGTGTGCTCAGAGGGACGTCGCGCCGGCCGGACGCCGAGCGGTGGCCCGGTAGTACCCTTGTCGGAACCGTCCCCGGCGAGACACGCAGCGGGCGGAGGTGTCCGGAAAGAGAGAGCGACCGACCGTCATGTCAGACCAGTCATCCCCAGCGCAGCAGACCGCCCCCGCCGCACCCTCGCAGGGTTCCCAGATGGGCACATTCGACGAACTCGGCGAGTACACGCCAAAGCAGATCACCCACGACGACCTGGGCGAGATGTCCTTCGAGGACGCCATCGCCGGCACCATCGTGCTGTTCGAGGACGGCGACATCGTCAAGGGCACCGTCGTCAAGGTCGAGAAGGACGAGGTCCTCCTCGACATCGGCTTCAAGTCCGAGGGCGTGATCCCCGCACGCGAGCTGTCCATCCGCCACGACGTCGACCCGAGCGAGATCGTGTCGCTGGGTGAGGAGATCGAGGCCCTGGTCCTCCAGAAGGAGGACAAGGAGGGCCGGCTGGTCCTGTCCAAGAAGCGGGCCCAGTACGAGCGGGCGTGGGGCACCATCGAGCAGATCAAGGAGTCCGGCGGTGTCGTGTCCGGCCCGGTCATCGAGGTGGTCAAGGGCGGCCTCATCCTCGACATCGGCCTGCGCGGCTTCCTGCCCGCATCCCTGGTGGAGCTGCGCCGGGTGCGCGACCTCCAGCCCTACGTGGGCAAGAGCCTCGAAGCCAAGATCATCGAGCTCGACAAGAACCGCAACAACGTGGTGCTGTCCCGCCGGGCGTGGCTGGAGGAGACGCAGAAGGAGCAGCGCGAGGAGTTCCTCGAGAACCTCAAGCCCGGCGAGTCCCGCAAGGGCATCGTGTCGTCGGTCGTGAACTTCGGCGCCTTCGTGGACCTGGGCGGGATGGACGGCCTGGTGCACGTGTCCGAGCTGTCGTGGAAGCACGTCGACCACCCGTCGTCGGTGGTGGCGGTGGGCGACGAGATCATGGTGCAGGTGCTGGATGTCGACCTCGACAAGGAGCGCATCAGCCTCTCCCTCAAGGCCACCCAGCAGGACCCGTGGCAGGAGTTCGCCAATGCCCACCGGGTGGGTGAGCTCGTCTACGGCCGGGTCACCAAGCTGGTGCCCTTCGGCTCCTTCGTGCAGGTGGGCGAAGGCATCGAGGGCCTGGTGCACATCTCGGAGATGGCGGCCCACCACGTCGACCTGCCCGAGCAGGTGGTCACCCCCGGCGAGGAGCTGTGGGTGAAGATCATCGACATCGACCTCCAGCGCCGGCGTATCAGCCTGTCGATCAAGCAGGCGGCCGAGGGCGGCGAGGTGGCGGCCGAGTACCGCGAGCACTTCGGTGAACACGCCTACGACGAGCAGGGCAACTACATCGGCGCCACCGTGTTCGAGCCGGAGACCGAGGCGCAGGCGGCGTGGGCGGACTACGCGGCCGAGCTCGCCCCCGGTGGGGACGACGCCGGTGGGGACGACGACGCGGCGGCGGACGACGCCGGTGGCAGCGGGTTCGGCGGCGCCGAGCGCGCCGACGAGGCGGCGTCGACCGGGGAGGTTTCTGCCGCACCGGCCGAGCCTTCAGCCGCACCGGCTGAGGCGGCACCGGCCGAGGCTGCAGCGGCCCCGGCCGCCGACACCGCTCCTGCGGTCGGGGCCGAGGCCCCGCCGGCCGACGAGGTTCCGAGCGGGTCGTAGCGGTGCTCGTCGTCGGGCTCACCGGCGGCATCGGTTCCGGGAAGTCGACGGTCGCCGCCTCGCTGGCTGCACGCGGGGCGGTGATCGTCGATGCCGACCAGCTGGCACGGGACTCGATGGCGCCGGGCGGCGGGGCCTACGAGGCGGTGCTGGCCTGGTTCGGGACCGAGCTGGCCGGGCCCGACGGCGCCATCGACCGGAGCCGCCTGGCCGAGGTGGTGTTCGCCGATCCGGCCGCCCGGGCCGACCTGGAGGCAATCGTGCACCCGTGCGTCCGGGCCGGGGTCGCCGCGCGGGTGGCGGCCGAGGCCGGCACGGACAACGTCGTGGTGGTCGACGTCCCGCTGTTGGCCGAGTCGCCGGCCGCCCGCGACGGCCTCGATTCGGTCGTCGTGGTGGATTGCCCCGAGGACGTGGCGGTCGCACGGCTGGTGGCCGACCGGGGCATGACCGAGGCGGAGGCACGGGCCCGGGTGGCGGTCCAGGCGACGAGGGAGGAGCGCCGGGCCATCGCCGACTTCGTCCTCGAGAACGGGAGCGGGCGGGACCAGCTGGACCGGGAGATCGAGCGCCTATGGCAATGGATCGAGGCGCGGCGGTAGGCCGGGTCCGGAAGGCGGCAGGCCGCCCCGCCCTCACGCCCACCGCCACGTCGACGGGACGGACCTCGACCCCGCTCACGGCGCACGGCAGCGAAGACGGCGGCTCCCGCCGGCGCATCTCCGCCACGAGCGCCCGCACCCGGTCACGACGCTCGCCGGGGCCGTGTGCGATCGCCGACAGCGCCTCGCTGTCGAGCAGCTGACGATGTCGGGGTTCGGCGCGCCGACGGTATGGGAGCGGAGCGTCGACCTGTCGCGCCGGCGTGGATGCGAGTGTCGTATCCGGATGGCGCGCGCTCGCCCCAGCGCCCGGTCGTGGCGGGCAGGGACGGGCCCGCTACACGACGGGTTCGCCGTCCTCAGCTCCAGGTGATCCACTTGGTGTCGAGGCGCTCGCCGTGCGGCGGCTCCCACGACGGCGCCGGCAGGCCCATGGCGGCGGCCGCCTCGTGCGGAGGCGCGGCGGGCGACTCGGGGCTCGGCCCCCGGATCAACCGCCCCGACTGGTCGGTGAAGCGCAGCCCGTCGGGTTTGGTGGGGTCGCCGGCGATGCCCAGCCTGCCGGCGTGGTGCAGGCGGTGGTGGGCGGGGCACAGGCAGCACAGGTTGGCCGGCACCGTGGTGCCGCCGTCCTCGTCATGGACGATGTGGTGCACGTGCAGCCGGCGCCTGCGCCCACAGCCGGGCACCACGCAGCCGCCGTCACGGTGCTCGATGAGCCTGCGCAGGCGGTCGTCGACGGTGCGCATGCGGGCGAACACGTGGATGGGCGTGCCCTTGCGCTCCACCACCACCCGCCCGGTGGCGTCGCAGGTGAGGTAGTCGCGCACCGACGCCGGCAGCCGGGGACCGAGATGGAGCTGTGCCCGTTCGAAGTCGTCGCCGTCGACGTGGACGACGACCTGGTAGCGGTCGGCCGGCGTGCGCCCGCCGCCCTCGATGTTCGACAGGGCGGCCTCGGCCATGTGCAACAAGGCGTCGGACCAGCCCAGCCTGGGAGCCAGCGGCCCGTGGCCCCGCTCGGGGCCGGACTGCGACGGCTCGTCGTGCACCAGCGCAGTCAGTGATGCCTCGATGGCTCGTTGCACCAGGGCCCCCTCGTCGGGTGGCAGCAGCATCCGGGCCCACCACCGCCCGTCCTCGTGGTTGCCGAAGGCCACCTCACGCCGCCCCGGCGTGTCGCCGCCCGCCGAGGTGGCGTCGCCCTCCTCGGCGGTCCCCGGCTCAGGTTCGGGGTCGGGCGCCGGTGCCGGCGGCACCACGCTCGGCAGGACCCGGCGCAGCTGGTTGACGGTGCAGCGCCGGGCCAGCTCGGTGACCTCGGTGTCGTGGGCGGCGTCGACGTGGTCGCAGATGAGGCCAACCTGGTCCTCGCTCAGCGCTCCCTCGCCAAAGGCGGTGGCGGCCGCCGGCAGCTCGTCGAGCGCCCGGGCGGTGGCGACCAGGCGCCGGGCCCGGGTGGTGGTCACCCCGCAGCGCAGGGCCACCCACTGCTCGGGCGTGACGATGCCGTCTCCCTGCCAGTCGTCGCCCGCCAACGCCTCGGCGATGGAGGCCACCAGCTCGGCGGTGGCCACGTTGAGCAGGCCCATGGCCGCCGACAGGCGCGCCTCGGGACCGTCGGCGACAACGTGCAGGTCCCCGTCCGGCGATTGAAGCAGAGCCAAACCCATAAGGACATTGTATCGAACATACGTTCGCTTCGTCAACCCTAGACCCGAAACCGTGGCGGCGGCCGCCAGAAGTAGTCGTACACATTGTCGAGCTATTGTGTATGCATGAAACGGACGACGATCGAGATCGACGAGCAACTCCTGGCCAGGGCCAAACGTGCTCTCGGTGCGAAAACCACGCGTGCCACCGTCGAGGCAGCCTTGCGCTGCGTCGCCGAGGCCGCTGAAGGCGCGCAGGGCCTTCGGGCCGGCGCCCAGCAGGACTTCCTCGCCCGCCTCGGCACCCGGGTGGACCTGCACGTCCTGGCGGGGGACTCGATGTGGCGATAGCGGGCTGGGTGCTGGACAAGAGCGCGGCGGGGCGGGCCGGCGATGCCCGGGTCGCGGCCGACCTCGCCGAGCTCGCGGGGTCGCTGTTCGTGTGCCCCGTCGGGGAGCTCGAACAGCTCTACTCGGCCAGGTCGGCAGCCGACTACGACGCCCTGCAGGCCGAGCTCCGCGCCGCCTTCCCGGTGGCGCCGGCGCCGCCCGATGTCCTGGAACGTGCGCTCGCGCTGCAGCGGGACCTCGCCCATCACCACGGCATGTGGCACCGCACGCCGATCCCGGACCTGCTGATCGCGGAGACGGCACTGCACAACGGGCTCGGCGTCGCTCACGTCGATGCCGACTTCGACCGCATCGCCGAAGTCAGGCCGCTCACCGTCCGCCGGCTCGGGCGCCCGGGTCGGTAGGCAGGCGGCGGCTGGCCGCAAAGGACGGCGACGACTCGTCGACCGCCCTCGTTCACGTGGCGGCCGGGCGTCCCTGGCGGACCCACCGGTCCAGGAGGGTCGACCACGCGGTACCCGGAGTGACGGCGTGCGTCCCGCACGATCTCGAGGGCCAAGAGAAGACGGATGCGACCCGCCACGGCCTCGAGGATCCCGTCCGGGACTGATCCCAACGGGCCGCCCGAGAGACGCTCCACGTCCCAGGCGCCCTCTCGTCGGCCTCCTCAGCTGCTGCAGCCAGGGGGGGCCGGCGGGCCTAACGGATGAGGCTCACCCTGGCGGTCGGGATGGGGACCTGATCCGCCGGATTGGGCACCATCCTCAAGGTGGCCCCTCCGGTCACCTCCAGCTTGCGGACGAGGAACTGGGCGTCGACGTCGATCAACTGACCAGCGTTGCCGGACATCTTGAAGGCGTTCGCGTTCGGCAGGAAGAAGATTCCACCGAGTTTCATGCCGCCGCCTCCGTTAAGGGGATTTTCATCCGAGGACTCCGTCCACAGCGCGAGGTCCTCGAACTTGTGGATAGCAAGATCGGCGAGCGTGGGAAGGACGTCCAACTCGTTCGGCGCCGTCCAATCCACAACGCTGCCGGCGCCCACATCGAGCTGCCCGATCGAGGCATTGGGTCCTGGTTCAGGTGGGAGCGCCGGCGGCAACGTGACCCCGGCCGGCAGGGTGCTCGCCGCGGTGGGGTTGGCGGCCCCTCGGAGGTAGACGTGCGTCTGGCACAACTGCATCCGTGTGCCGGACGACACGAAGCTTCCCTCCTTGACGAACAGCGTTCCGATGTCCCCACGTGCCGCCGAGAATCGAGCAGCGCACGTCGAGAAGCCACCGTTGTTGACGATGAAGGGTGCCGACAGGTCCACACCCTTCTTGTTGCCGTCGCTCCTGCCGCGGATCCACACCTTCCTGGCATCCCTGATGGTGAAACCGGTCCCGTTGACAGTGAGGGGCCCGGCGATGACAACCTCGGCCGCGGCCGAGTCGATCGTCAAGTTCTTCACCGTCAGGCCCGAAGGACAGTTGAACCACAGCCTGGTGCCCATGGCTGTCGTGATCGGCGTCGGGGTGTCGATGGTGCAGCCCAGGTTCAGCCCGGGCGCTGGACCTGTGGCGTCGACGAAACCCACCGGGCGGGTCGTCATGTCGACGACAGGGGTGGCAGTATTCTCCAGTTGGCGCACGTTCTCGAGGAAGCGCTCGTCGACTGGAGTCCGGCCGATCTGTCGGAAGCCGACAGGGTCCGGTTCGCCGATCTCAGCCGGCCACGGCGTATGGGCGTTGGTGGCACCGAGCAGCTTTCCGTAGATCCCGATCCGGGCCTCCTTGACGATGACACCGGCTCCGTTCCTGGCGTGCTCCGCAAAGATCGAAGGTCCCAAGTTCCCCGAACCCCCCTCCAGGATCTTGGTGTTGCCGCTACAGGCGCCGTCGCCGGCGCTGTCGGCCTGGATGTTGCCCGGGGTGACCCCAGGGACCGAGGCGACCACGATGCGACTGTTCGTTCCCTGGACGCGCGCCGCCCGGCAGTCGTGCCGCTCGAGGAGGACGAGGGAAGCCGGTTCGTCCTGAGGCCCTCCCGGGCCGAAACGGGCCACGCTGTGCACCGTGGTCGTGTTCTGGTTGTTCCCCACGACCTTGGCGAAGAGCGAGCGCCGGGTGTAGCGGACCTGTACGCCGACCCGCTCGCACGGCTTTCCGTCGATGCTACCGGGCGCGGTATCGACCGGTTGGGCGATATCACCGCCCACTGCGTCGGCGCCCACGACAATGGGGTCGGTATCGAGTACCGGATGCGAGATGGTGACCGTGTAACCACCCGCCGTTCCTGTCACCGACTTCGGGATACTGGGGGAGCAGGCGGGCGGCGGGGAGCCCAGATAGGGACCGCACGGCGACGGAGAGGTCGGGCTGAGACCGAGGTTGAGCATGGCGTAGTTCCACGCACTCAAACATGCCTCGCCGGCGCCCCTTATCAGGTCGTTCGCGCCGGCCGTGGCTGCAGCGTCGGCGGCGGCGCGCTGCTGGCGGCGGTCGGCGCGCAGGGCTCCGAGGTCGATCACGATGGCCACCATGGTGAGGATGGCGACCAGGAGGAGCGCCCAGAGGACAAGGAACGCTCCGTCCTCGCCGCGGCACCTGCGACTGGATAGATGTATCACGAGGTTGCCTCGAAGCGGGTGACCGACCTAGAGGTGAGAGTGACGGGGAACTTGACGAAGAGGGCCTCCAAAGGCGAACTCCGACGGACGAGGATCTGTACCCGACGCTCGGTGGGCGGGCGCCCGTCGCTGAAGCACTCATCACCGGGAAGCTCCGACGAGGTTCCAGCCTGGCTTGTCGTCCTGACGAACTTATGGGTCTTGTCGTTCAGCGTCGTCCCGTTCGGGTGCACGTAAGCCACACAGATGCTTCGGCCCGCAACCCCGAGGGCCAGATCTCCGTCGGCATTCTGTTCAACGGCGCCCGCCACCGCCCTGAGCCAGTCATCGAGGCCATGCGTTCCGTAGGCGAATGGCGCAGTGAACGTCGTCGGAGCCAGGGTTGCGCCGTACCGCGACGCCTCTCCCGTGGCGTTGGTGATGCTGACCTTGCGGTTGTAGCTCTGCCCGCCGCTGAACATCCCCAGCACGATGGTCATGAAGATGGGGAAGATGAGGGCGAACTCGACCAGGGCTACCCCCCGTTCACCTGAGATCCGGCTCCGATCCTCACGCTCAGTGTTCACGAGATCTCGTCCGCCATGTTCGCCCCCGCACGAAGAGTACTGTGACCCAGCGCGGTCACTGAAAGCAATCGGCCGGGAATCGCGGGGTTGTAGGCATATCTCGGTGAAAATGCTGATGGAGGCGTGCAGGCGGTCGATACAGCGGGTACGGCCGGCGGGACCGGGGGCGTTGCCCGCCCAAGATGAGGGGATCGGGGTTCTTGCGTGGGTGCTAGACGGACAGCAATCGTGGTCGCAGCGGTGCTCGCGGCGGCACTCGCCGCTTTCGCGAACTTCGCCTACCTGAACTCGGTCCAGGACCGAGCCTACAAGGACGCCGAACGCCTGAAGGTGTTCGTGGTGGGCAAGGACATCCCGAAGGGGCTCCCGGGCGAGCAGAGCGTGCAAGAGGAGTTCATCAAAGCCGACGAGATACCACGGGAGTTCCGGCCCGGCACGGCCATCACCGACTTGGCTCCCATCCGGGGCAAGGTCGCCGTGACGAACCTCTCGGCTGGGCAGGTGGTGGTGGAGGGGATGTTCGTCGACCCCAAGGTCGCCCAGATCACCTTCGCCCAGCGGATCCCGGCCGGGCAGGTGGCCATCACCGTGTCGGTCGACCAGGTCAGGGGCGTGGCCGGCCTGTTGGTCCCCGGCGACAAAGTGAATATCCTCATCAACGACGGCGGTGCTGAACGCTTCTTGTTCCAGAACGTGAACATCATCGCCATCGGCACCAGTGCAGCACCACAGGCGGGGGAGGCGGCAGCGGCGGTGAATCCCGGAAGCGGTCTGATCACGTTCTCCGTGCCCCCCCTTGCGGCGGCGAAAATCGCCCTCGCATCCGCGAACAACATTTACCTCACCCTCGTACCGCCCGATAACCAACCGGTACCTGTCCCTCCCGTCGAACCGGGCAACCTGTTCACGGGCGGGCCGACTCCGTAGAGGGATGACTGTGGCTACCGTCGACTCCGTGGCAGAACCCCGTTTCCAGGTTGCAGTTGTCGGCGTGGAGCCAGTCCTGGAGTCCCGCGTCACCCGCCTTCTCGGGAAGCAGGCGACCGTGGAGGCGATCACCACCCTGCGCCAACTGCGCCGGGGGCCCGAAGCCAGCCCCATGGTGGTCGTGCTCGGTGCTTCCTTCGCCGGCCCCGAGGTCCTCGAGGATGCCCTCCGTCAGGTGGCCATGCTGCCGACCACGGGGGCCGTCCTGCTCATCGACGACGACGATCCCCACATCGTGCGCCGAGCCTTTCGGGCGGGGGCGTTCGACGTTGTCACCAGCGGCGACCCGCGCGAGTTGGAGGCAGCCATCAAGGACGCCGTCGACCAGCTCTCGCTCCGCGCCGCTGTTCCGCCTGCGAGCCAGGGTGCCGACGAGCCGGGACTGGCCCGGCTCATCACCGTCTTCTCACCCAAAGGGGGGTCCGGCAAGTCGGTGATCGCCTGCAACCTGGGTGTGCTCCTGGCCCAGCGCAGCGAGGGGCCGGTGGCGCTGATCGATGCCGACCTCCAGTTCGGTGATGTGGCGGTGATGCTCAAGCTCAGCCCGCAGCACACCATCGTCGATGCCGTGTCGGCCATGCACCGACTTGATGTGCCACTCATGCGCAGCCTCCTCGACACCCATGCGAGCGGCCTCCTGGTGCTCGCAGCCCCCAGGGAGCCTGCCTTCGGCGACCAGGTGCAGTCGAGCGACATGCACCGCATCCTGGAGCTGCTCCGCTCGTTCTGCAGCTATGTGATCGTGGACACGCCCACCCAGTTCAGCGACGTGGCGCTGCACCTGATGGAGGAGAGCGACCACCTCGTCTTGGTGGCGGGGATGGATGTGCCGAGCATCAAGAACATGAAGATCGGCCTGCAGACGCTGAAGCTGCTCGGCACGCCATCGAGCAAGCTCCGGCTCGTCTTGAACCGGGCGAACGCAAAGGTCGGCCTCGACGTGAGCGAGGTGGAGAAGACCCTGCACCTGAAGGCGGACGCGCTACTGCCGAGTGACATCCTGGTGCCGCAGTCGGTGAACAAGGGCGTGCCGGCCGTGTTGGGTTTCCCGAAGTCGGGTTTCTCGAGGACGCTCTCGTCCTTCGCCGACGTGCTGGCGCCGGATCTTTCCAAGCGAGGACGGAAGGGGTAGGGGCGATGTCCCTGTACAAACGGCTTCAGGAGTCCCAGGTCGCGTCGCCGCTGCGGAGGGACTCGGTCCTCGACGAGCTCCGGCTCCGCGTCCACCACCAGCTCATCGACGCTCTCGGGCCGGTTCTGTCCGACGGGAAGATGGGAGAGCTGGAGCTGCGCCGGCGGGTGGAGGACGAGCTGCGCAACGCGCTGGCCACCGAGTCCACGCCGCTGTCGATGGCCGATCGCGAGGCCCTCGTCAGCGACGTCACCGATGACGTGCTCGGCTACGGGCCGATCGACCGGTACCTCCAGGACCCGGCCGTGACCGAGGTCATGGTGAACGGCCCGGACCAGGTCTACGTGGAGCGGGCGGGCAAGCTCGAGAAGGTTCCCGTCACGTTCCTCGACGAGAACCACCTCCGGCGGATCATCGACAAGATCGTCAGCCAGGTGGGGCGGCGGGTGGACGAGTCGACCCCGATGGTGGATGCGCGTCTCCCCGACGGCTCCCGGGTGAACGCAGTCCTCCACCCTCTCGCCATCGGCGGGCCGTTCCTCACCGTCCGCAAGTTCTCCAAGGACCCGCTCACGATCGCCCAGATGATCGAGCTCGGCACGCTCGACCCCCAGGTGACGAGGTTCCTGCAGGCATGTGTACAGGGCAAGCTCAATGTCATCGTCTCCGGCGGCACGGGCACCGGGAAGACGACCCTCCTCAACGTCCTGTCCGCGTTCATCCCCGGCGACGAGCGCGTGATCACGATCGAGGACGCCAAGGAGCTGCAGCTCCGCCAGGAGCACGTCCTTCCGCTCGAGTCGAGACCTTCGAACATCGAGGGCCGGGGTGAGGTTCCCATCCGTGAACTGGTGCGCAACGCGCTGCGCATGCGCCCCGACCGCATCGTGGTGGGCGAGTGCCGGTCCGGCGAGGCGCTGGACATGCTCCAGGCCATGAACACCGGCCACGACGGCTCGCTCACCACCATCCACTCCAACAGTCCACGCGACACGCTCTCGCGCATCGAGACCATGACGCTCATGGCCGGCTTCGACCTGCCCATCCGCGCCATCCGCGAGCAGATGTCGTCGGCGCTCGACCTCATCGTGCACCTCACCCGTCTCCGGGACGGCAGCCGACGGGTCACCCATGTCACCGAGGTCATGAACATGGAGGGCGACATCATCGTCCTCCAGGACATCTTCGTGTTCGACTGGAGCAAGGGCGTCGACGAGGCCGGCCGCTTCCTGGGATCCCTCAAGCCCACGGGCATCCGGCCCAAGTTCGCCGAGAAGCTGCGCGATCTCGGTATCGAGCTCAGTGCCGGGCTGTTCACGGCCGAGGAACCCGCCCGGCCCGCTGCCCGCCACCGATGAGACGGCTGGCCGCCGTCCTCCTGGCGGCTGTCGTCGGTCTGATCGCGATCGCCCCGGCCGCCCTGGCAGCCGATTCCATCACCATACGGGAGATCGATACGACGGCGTTCCCGAAGGTGACCCTCTCGGTCCTCGTCGCCGGGCCGACGCCGGGACTCGACTCTTTCAGCCTGCGGGAGAACGGCAAGATCCTCCCCACCGGCGGCGTGCAGGTCGTTCCCATCGGCAAGACCGACACGCCGGTGGGCATCGTCCTCGTGGTCGATGTCTCCGGCTCGATGCGCCCGGGCGGCAAGCTCGAGGCAGCCAAGGCGGCCGCCATCCAGTTCGTCTCGCAGAAGGCGGCGAAGGACGAGATTGCGGTGGTGGCATTCAACAGCGTGGCCCGGGTGGTCTCCGGCTTCACCGGCGACGCCGCCGTCCTTACCAACGCCATCAACGCGCTGGCGGCCACGGGCGAGACGGCGCTGTTCGACGGCGTGCGGACGGCGGCGGCGCTGTTCGGCGACCGGGCCGATCTCCAGCCGAACATCGTGGTGCTCTCGGACGGTGCCGACACCGTGTCACAGAGCGGGCTCGACGAGGCGGTGGCATCGGTGCTCACCGCCAAGTCCTCACTGTTCGCGGTGGGGCTGCGCCGGGGCGGTGACTTCGACGCCGCCTCGCTCACCCGGCTGGCCGAGGCGGGTGGCGGGCTGTACACCGAGACCACCGACCCAGGGTCCCTCAAGGGCCTCTACGGCAACATCCAGCGCGCCATCCAGAACCAGTTCGAGATCACCTACTCATCGGTCGCCACGGGAAGCCTGGAGGTGTCGGTGGCTGCGGGCGGGCTGATCACGAGCGGGTCGGCCAACGCCGGTTCGATCAGCCAGGGAAGCAGCCTGAAACCCGAGGTCGTGGGCAGGTCCCGGTTCGCCGGGCCGTTGGGCAGTTCTGCAGCGCTGGTCGTCATCGCCGCCGCCGTCTTCGTCGGCGCCGCCCTGCTGGCGGTGGCCATCGTCGCCCTGACCCGCCAAGGGGTGCCGGGGCTGTCGACCAGGCTCAAGGACTACGGGCCCGAGGGTGGCGCCGCCTTCGAGGCCGTACCCGGGTCGGAGGTCGAACTGGCGCAGACGGCGCTGATGCGTCGAGCCGTGGGCGCCACCGCCCGGCTGGCCAAGGGCCGTGGCATCCTCGAGTCGCTGGAGATCAAGCTCGAGCAGGCCGATCTGCCGCTGCGGCCGGCGGAGGCCTTCTTCTTCTACGTCGTCGGCCTCCTCACCCTGGTCGTCCTCGTCGGGTTCCTCGGCGGGCCCATACCCGCCGTCCTGGTCCTCATCGTGGCCGGCCTGGCGCCCGTCGCCGTGCTCAACCTGCTGGCCAGGCGCCGCCAGGCGAGATTCACGTCGCAGCTCCCCGACATGCTCCGCCTCCTGGCCAGCGGCCTGCGGGCCGGCTTCTCTCTCCTCCAGGCGGCCGATGCGGCGGCCGAGCAGGTGGGAGGACCGATGGGTGAGGAACTGCGCCGGGTGCTCGTGGAGGCCCGCCTGGGCCGGCCGCTCGAGCTTGCTCTCGACGACTCGTCCAAGCGGGTGCGTTCGCTCGACTACGACTGGGCGGTGATGGCCATCGCCATCCAGCGCGAGGTCGGCGGCAACCTGGCCGAGCTGCTGTCCACCGTCGCCGAGACCATGGTCGCCCGGGAGCGCCTGCGCAGCGAGATCAAGGCGCTCACCGCCGAGGGCCGGATCAGCGCCATCGTGCTGGCCATCCTCCCGGTGGCCATCGGCGGGATCGTCTACGTTCTCAATCCCGGCTACCTCGACCCCCTCCTCTACCGCACCAGCGGCCAGCTCATGCTCCTCGGCGCCCTCGTCTTCGGCATCCTCGGCTTCGTGTGGATGCGCAAGATCATCGACATCCCCGCCTGACATGCTCGCCCTCGCCCTCGCCTCGGTCTTCGGGACGTGTGTCCTCGCCGCGCTCGCCGCCGGTACGCAGATCGACGCGCGCGCGGCCGCCCGTTCCTCGATCCGTCGGATCGAGGACTACGAGATCGAGTCGGTGAGGGAGGGCGAGCTGCGCCGCAACATCGGCTCCCGCCTGGGGGTGCCCGTCCTCGGTCGGGTGGTGGCGCTCGGACGGCGCTTCACGCCGGCGGGCTACACGGCCCAGGTGGCGTCCAAGCTGATCCGGGCCGGGAAGCCCCGGTCCGACGATCTCGACCGCTTCCTTGCCATGCGCATCGTCACGGTCGTCCTCGTCCCGATCTCCTTCTTCCTTGCGTTCACGGTCCTCCCGGTGAGCGGCAGGCTCCAATGGGCCATCGCCGTGTTCGCCGCATTGGTGCTCGTGCTCGGGCCGGATGCGCAGCTGAACCGAACCATCGCCGACCGCTCCTACGCCATACAGATCCAGCTTCCCGACGTGCTCGACCTCCTCACGATCAGCGTGGAGGCGGGGCTCGGCTTCGAGCAGGCGCTCGACAGGACCGTGAATTCCGTCCCCGGGGCGCTCTCGGAGGAGTTCGGGCGCATGCTCGGCGAGGTGCGGGCAGGGAGCAGCCGCTCCGACGCCATGAAGGCGTTCGAGGAACGTATCGGCGTTCCCGAGGTCAAGTCCTTCGTCCTGGCCATCCTCCAGGCCGACACGTTCGGAGTTTCCATCGGGCGTGTGCTGCGGTTGCAGGCGGACGAGATGCGGGTGCGCCGGCGCCTGCTCGCTCAGGAGATGGCCCAGAAGGCGCCCGTCAAGATGCTATTCCCCATGGTGTTCTGCATCTTCCCGGCCCTGTTCGTCGTCGTCCTCGGCCCGGCTGTCATAGAGGTGGTCAAGGGCCTCGGCAGGTTGTGAGGCCGCCGCTGCGGCCGCCGTCGGCCGCAGCGGCCGTCGGGGGGGCAGCCGCGCTGTGGGGCCTCGCCATAGGTCTTCGGCCGCTCAGCGACAACTCGGCATTGACCCACCTGGCCACCGGCCGCCTCATCCTCGCCGGCGGGATACCGCGCCATGATCCGTTCTCGTTCACGGCGGGTGGCCACGCGTGGACGGTCTATTCGTGGCTGTCGTCGGCCGGGGCGGCCCTGGCCGACCGGGCGGGTGGAGGTCACGGCATCCAGGTGGTGCACGCCCTGCTCACGACCGGCCTCGCCCTACTGGCGTGGCGGCTGACCAGGCCGGCCGCCTCGCTGGCCGGGCGGATCATCGTCACCACCGTGGTCCTCGCCGTGGGCACCGGCATGTGGTCCGAGCGCCCGCTGCTCCCGGCACTCGTGCTGTTCGCTCTCGTGGTGGCGCTGGTCGAGAGCGACCGCTCTCCCCGGTTGGCGGCTGTCGGGCTGTTCTGGGTGTGGGTGAACGTCCACGGCAGCTTTCCTCTCGGCCTCGTCTACATCGGCGTGAGGCTGGCCGGACGCAGGCTCGACGGTAAGCCACCCGGGCGTCTGCCAAAGGTGCTGGCGGCCGCTGTCGTCGGGACAATGGCCGGCGCCGTCAACCCGCTCGGGCCCCGGCTCCTGGTGGTCCCCATCCGGCTGCTGGCCCGCCACGACCTGCTGGAGCGGGTCCAGGAATGGCGGCCCGCCGACTTCTCCCAGCTCCCCACCCTGAGCCTCCTCGTGGCCCTCATGGCCGCGCTGGTGCTGGCCGGCCGCCGCCGGTCGTGGGAGGACACGCTCGTTGTGGCCGTGTTCGGCGTGGCCGCCTGTGTGGCACAGCGCAACCTGGCCATGGCGTCGGTGGTGCTGGCGCCGGCTCTCGCTCGCGGTCTGACCGGGCTCGGGAGCATCACGGGCGAGCAGCGGGGGAGGCCGACGGCGGTGGCCGGAGCGCTTCTCACCAGCGTCGCTGTGGTGTTCACGGTCGTTTCGCTTCGCCAGCCCGCGTACGACCTCAGTGGCTACCCCGTCCGCCAGCTCGACTGGATGCAGTCGCAGGGACTGCTCGAGCGGCGGCTGGCCACCCAGGACTTCGTGGGCAATTACCTGATCGCACTCCGGGGCAGGCGGGCGAACGTCTTCTTCGACGACCGATTCGACCTCTACCCGCCCCAGGTCATCCGGGACTCGCTGGCCCTTCTGGACGGGTCCGAGGGCTGGCAACGCCGGCTCGACCGCTACCGGATCGACGTGGTGCTGTGGGAGCGGGCCAAGCCCCTGGCGGGGCTGCTGGCCCTCGACCCCGGTTGGCGGGTCGTACGGCGGGACGGCCGGTGGTTGGTCGCGGTGCGGGCGTGAGCGCCCCTACTGGAGGGCGCTGCCCGTGCTGCTGAGGGACTTGTTGGCCCCGGACCCGATAAGGGTGATGGCACCGATGCAGACGACGGCGATGAGGGCGAGAAGGAGGGCGTACTCCACGAGGCTGGCGCCCAGCTCGTCGTTCACCTTCGCCCGGATCGTGGCCCGGCAATAAGCCCAACAAATCGAGATTGTGCTCATCGGTTCCTGCCCCCGTTGTCCGTAGTGGTCCGAGCCTAGCGCCGAGGTGTATAGGTCAAATGACCAATTCCGCCATCGCAGCCACTCCTGGCACCCGGGCGACCTAAGGGAATGCGCTTCCCGCCTTGCTGAGGGCTCCGTCGGTGCTGTTGCCGATGAGGGTGATGGCGACGACGCACACAACGGCGATCAGGCCCAGCAGGAGGGCGTACTCCACCAGGCTGGCGCCTCGCTCATGCCTGTTCCCTGCCGCGACCCAACTCCAGCACCTCTCCAGCAGCCCGTCCAGGTTCATGGCTCCGTCCCGATGGTCTTCGTGCAACCGACAGAGGCACCCGAGATCGGGCGCCTCTGTCGGTGACCTTGCTTTCCTTGCATCGCTCCCGCCCCGCCGTAGCAGCGGGCTACTACTGGAGGGCGCTTCCGGTCTTGCTGAGGGACTTGTTGGCGCCGGAGCCGATCAGGGTGATCGCCCCGATGCAGATGACGGCGATGAGAGCGAGGAGGAGGGCGTACTCCACGAGGCTGGCGCCCCGCTCGTCCTTCACCTTTGCTCGGATTGTGGCCTGGCAGTACGCCCAGCACATGCTGATCATGTTCATGTCCCGCTCCCGTAGATCGTCGGTCAGGCTAAACTATCGGCGGGAGAACCGGGGGAGAACATAGGGCATCTGACCAATGTTCGGCCCGTATGGACCCCGATCGTCCCGATCATCTACTGGATCGAGCTTGCGCTCCGGCTGAACGACGTGGCGGTGGTCGCACCCACCATCGACACCGCTGTGACGCAGACGACGGCGATCAGGACGGTGAGCAGGGCGTACTCCACGAGGCTGGCGCCCCGCTCGTCCCTCACCGCCGAACGGAACGTCGCCCGCACGAAGGCCGCACACAGACTGATGAGTCTCATGGTCCAGCTCCCTTGACGACGACCTATCCACTGAGTATCGGCAGCGATCGCCCGCGGGTGAATAGGTCGATCGACCAACGGAGGTGAACTGGCGCGACACGGGTGAGACGAATGTCGGGCCCGGACGCGGCGCTGGCGCTCAGTCCAGCCGGATCAGACCCATTCGCACGGCCCGTACCACCGCTTGGGTCCGGTCGCGCGAGTCGAGCTTCTCGTAGATGGACGAGAGGTGATGGCGCACCGTCTTGGTGCTGATGTAGAGCGCCTGGGCCACCTCGGGAGTGCTCTTGCCGTCGGCAATGTGCTTCAGCACCTCCTCCTCCCGCTGTGTGAGCAGGGCCCCGGTGTGGCCGGTCCGGGCCTCGGGCTGGTGGGCCTCGACCAGCATGGACGACGCCAGGTCCGGGGAGAGGATTGCTTCTCCGTTGGTCACGGCGTTGAGCATGGCGACGATGTCGTCCGTCGTGCAGTCCTTGACCAGATAGCCGGCGGCGCCAGCGCGCACGGCTTCGGTGACCACCGAGGCGTCGGCGTGCATGGTGAGGATGAGGACCTCCACATCGGGATGGCGGGAGCGGATGATCTTGGTCGCCTCCACGCCGCCGGTGCGCGGCATGGTGACGTCCATGAGCACCACGTCGGGTCGGAGCCTCTCGGCCAGGAGCACTGCCTCGTCGCCGTCGCCGGCCTCGCCGACCACATCGACCCCAGCGTCCTCCAGTGACCGCCGGAGTACCTCGCGCAGGAGGGTGTGGTCGTCGGCCAGCACGACCCGGATCTTCACCGCCGCAGCCATAGTCGCACCTCGGTGCCCTGGTCGGGTGTCGAGACGATGGTGAGCGAACCGCCGATCGCATCCGCACGTTCCTGCATCCCCAGGATTCCGTAGCTGTCCTGCCGGCGAGCGGATGAAGGGGGCATGCCCTTGCCGTCGTCGGTGACGCGCAGCTCGGCTTCTTGTTCCCCGGTGGTCCAGGCCAGGACCAGTGAACGGGCCCCCGAGTGGCGCTCGGCGTTGGTGACCGCCTCCTGCGCGATACGCCAGATCTCCCGTTCCACCGGGATCGGTAGGCGCCGCGACGCCTTCTGGCTGAATGTCACCTCGAGCAGAGCCCGGCGCGCCACCCGGTCGAGGAACTTCGACAGAGCGGTGTTCAGGTCGTGTTCCTCGGAGATGTCGGTCCGAAGGTCGGAGAGCGTCTCGCGCAACTCTGCCACCACGGATCGGACGGTTTCGCGCAAATCCAGGAGCTGGCGGCGGACGTCCTCCTCAGGCGTGTTCCTCGCCGCCCGGTCGAGCTCGAAGCTCACGAGGGCCAACGACTGGCCGACCCGGTCGTGGAGGTCCCGGGCGATACGTGTGCGCTCCTCCCCGGCTGCCAGCGTCCCGATCCGGGCGAACCACCGGGCGTTGTCGATGGAGACGGCCATCTGCTCCACGAACGCCTCGAGCAACGCCGGTTGCGGCGCAGCGAAGCCGTCCACCCCGCGACGCTCGAGCGCGACCAGTCCGACGAGCTCCTGGCGTGCCCACAACGGGGCGTAGAGGCCTGCTCTGGACTCGTCCGTCAGGCCTTGGCCGTTGCTCCCGCCCAGGGGGGTCACCAGCGTCGGTGTGGCGTCGGCCAGGGCGTCGGCGAGGATCTGGGGCAGGTCGGCCGTGGCCAGCTCGCCGGCCAGCTGGGTTCCTGACGACTTTGCCACGGTCCAGATTCCGTCGTCCCGCAGCAGGATGACCAACACATCGGGCTCGAAGAGGTCCCGCAGCCGGGCTGCGTTCGATTCGAGCGTGTCGTTCAGGTCGAGCGACATCGGAAGCGTGGTCGTGACGTGGTGGAGCTGGAGAAGCAGGCGGTTGGCCTCGGACAGCTGGCGAAGGCGGTCCATGAAGGCCGACGTCTCCGCCGATGCCGTCACGGTGAGCCCCCTGGCGAAACCGGTGACGATGGCCACGAGCATCAGCTCGCCTGCCCATTGGCTGGTGAACCGGACGGTGGCGGTCGCATCCGTCAGGTGGTAGGGCACGGCGACGGCCAGGATCGAGGTGGCGGCGGCCGGTAGGGAGAAGGCATACCCCCCTGCGAAGCCGGCCACGCACACCACGGTGACCAGCCCCAGCACGAAGACCGAGGTCCAGTAGCCGGTGAGGATGACGGCGGTGAGCATGACCGCCATCTCCACCAAGGTCGCGGTGATGGCGTAAGCGCCCCCCCGGGAGATCTCGATCGGCCGGACCGTGCGCCAAAGCGCGTAGGCGAGAACGCCGGCTCCCGTGATGGCGTCGGCGCGTGTGCGGGTCCCGGTCGACAGCAGGAGGAGGGCGACCGCCGTGGTCGCCCAGCGAACAGCGGTGACGACGGCGGTAAAGCTCTCGTCCCGTGACGTGCGCGGGGTGAGGGGACCGGTGTCGTCGACAGCAGGCGCCGCCAATGCGGCCGACGGCGTGAGCTGTGCCCGGGCCTGGGCCGGGGCATTCAGTTCGATGGCCCTGAACTCGCTGCGCATGTGCCCGACCCCCGATCCTACTAGTAGGTAGCTCCCGAGGGATCGCCGGAGTGGGGTGCGGTTCGGCGACGACTTCGGCGGCCCCCGCAGCGGCGGCCGCACCCACGAGGGCGACGACTTCATGGGCGCCAAGCTGCAGATCCTGGGCCCAGGCCCGTGACGGCAGCATCTGGCCGTGCCGGTGACGCCGGTACGATCTTTCAGGTGCCGCCCTTCAACGTCGTCTCGGATTTCGCGCCCGCCGGCGACCAGCCGCGGGCGATCGAGCAGCTGGCCGAGGGCATCGACCGGGGCGACCGGTTCCAGACCCTGCTCGGCATCACCGGGTCGGGCAAGTCGGCCACCATCGCCTGGACAATCGAGGCGGTGCAGCGGCCCACGCTGGTGATCGCCCCCAACAAGTCGCTGGCCGCCCAGCTGGCCAACGAGTTCCGGGAGTTCTTCCCCCAGAACCGCGTCGAGTACTTCGTCAGCTACTACGACTACTACCAGCCCGAGGCGTACATCGCCTCCAGCGACACCTACATCGAGAAGGACTCGTCGATCAACGACGAGGTCGACCGCCTCCGCCACTCGGCCACCGCCGCCCTGCTCGGCCGGCGGGACGTGATAGTGGTCGCCTCGGTGAGTTGTATCTACGGCCTGGGCTCGCCGGAGGAGTACTCCAAGCGCATGCTCATGCTCAGCCCGGGTGACGAGCGCGACCACCGCAGCGTGCTCAAGCAGCTGGTCGACATGCAGTACGAGCGCAACGACCACAACCTGGTGCGGGGCAAGTTCCGGGTTCGGGGCGACACCATCGAGGTGCACCCGGCCTACGAGGAGTCCGCCGTGCGCATCGAGCTGTTCGGCGACGAGGTGGAGCGCATCAGCCGCATCGACACCCTCACCGGCGAGCAGCTGGGCGACGTGACCGAACTCACCATCTTCCCCGCCACCCACTACGTGGCGGGCGACGACCGCATGCGCCGGGCCATCGGCGGCATCGAGGTCGAGCTCCAGCAGCGTCTGGCCTTCTTCGAGAGCCAGGGCAAGCTGCTCGAGGCGCAGCGCCTGCGCATGCGCACCCAATACGACCTGGAGATGATGGCCGAGGTCGGCGTGTGCAACGGCATCGAGAATTACAGCCGCCACATCGACGGGCGATCGGCGGGGGAGCCGCCCCACACCCTCCTCGACTTCTTCCCCGAGGACTTCCTGCTGGTCATCGACGAGAGCCACGTCACGGTGCCGCAGTTGCACGGCCAGTACCAGGGCGACCGGTCCCGCAAGGAGACGCTGATCGACCACGGGTTCCGCCTGCCGTCGGCGGCCGACAACCGCCCGCTGCGGTTCGACGAGTTCTACGAGCGGGTGAACCAGGCCGTGTTCCTGTCGGCCACGCCGTCGGCCTACGAGATCCAGCAGTCGGCCCAGGTGGTGGAGCAGATCGTGCGGCCCACCGGGCTGGTCGACCCCGAGGTGATCGTCAAGCCCACCAAGGGCCAGATCGACGACCTGATCGGGGCCATCAACGAGCGGGTGGCGGTGGGCGCCCGGGTGTTGGTCACCACCCTCACCAAGAAGATGGCCGAGGACCTCACCGACTACCTGCTCGAGATGGGCGTCCGGGTGCGCTACCTGCACTCCAACATCGACACCATCCAGCGCATCGAGATCCTGCGCGACCTGCGGCTGGGGGAGTTCGACGTGCTGGTGGGCATCAACCTCCTTCGGGAGGGCCTCGACCTGCCCGAGGTGTCGCTTGTCGCCATCCTCGACGCCGACAAGGAGGGCTTCCTCCGCAGCGAGACGTCGCTCATCCAGACCATGGGGCGGGCGGCGCGCAACGTGGACGGCTCGGTGGTGATGTACGCCGACAAGGTCACCGACTCCATGCAGCGGGCCATCTCCGAGACCCAGCGGCGCCGGGCCGTGCAGCAGGCCTACAACATCGAGCACGGCATCGACCCGCAGACGATCATCAAGGCCGTCACCGATATCCTCGCCCAGCTGCGCCCCGACGAGACCGCTCCCGTCCCCGGTGGCGGCAAGCGGTCGCGGCGGCGTGACAAGAGCGACTTCGCCGAGCTGCCGCGCGACGAGCTGGGCCGGCTAATCCGCACCCTCGAGGAGGAGATGCACACCGCGGCCGCCGACCTGCGCTTCGAGTACGCCGCCCGCCTGCGCGACGAGGTGAACGACCTGAAGCGGGAGCTGCGAGAGGTCAGGATCTGAACCGTCTGGGGGGCGCGGTGCGCCGCCCGCTGGCGGCCTGTGCCCTCCTGCTCGCCATTTACGCCGGCATGTCCCTGCTCAACGACCCCCGGGCCTATCTGGGTACGGACACGGGCGGCAAGGTCGCCACCCTGAAGGTGATGACGAAGCGGGGCCGGTTGGACCCCGACATCGGATACTGGGCCGAGCGCTGGGACCCGGCGGGCCGAGTCCACCCGCTGTACTACACCGCCCACTATGGCCGGCGGTGGGTAAATGCCACGACGCTGCCCGTGCTGTACGCGGCCTATCCCTTGTACCAGTTGGGGGGCTACCGCCTGGTCCTGCTCCTGCCCATGCTTGGTTCGGTGCTGGCCGCCCTGGCCGCCCGTGCCCTCGCCCGGCGTCTGTCCGGGAGCGACGGCTGGGTCGCCTTCTGGCTGGTGGGGCTGGCGTCGCCCATGCTCGTCTACGCACTGGACTTCTGGGAGCACTCGATCGGCGTCGCCGCCGTGGCGTGGGGCGTCGTGCTGCTCCTCGACGTCGTCGAGGACCGTCGCGGCTGGCCCGCGTTCCTCGGCGCCGGAGCGCTGTTCGGGCTGGCCGCTACGGTGCGGACGGAGGCGCTGGTCTACGGCTTCGTGGCCGTGGCCGGCGCCTGCCTCGGCGCCCTGTTGTGGCGGCGCAACGTGGCCCTCGCCGTGGGCGGCGGCGTGCTCGCGGTGGTCGGGTTGCTCGTCCCGCTGTTGGCGAACATGGCCCTGGAACTGGCGACGGTGGGCGAGCCGATCCGCTTCAGCCGTGCCGCCGGCACCGCCTCCGGCGCCGTTTCGGGCCTCGCCTCGGGCGCCGGGGAGGCCTCGAGTGTCGCCGGCACACGGGTGCAGGAGGCGCTGCTCAATGCGGCCGCCCTGAACCCACTGCTGGAGCCGCTCTCCTCTTTGGTCGGCTTCACCGTGCTGGGCCTGCTCGTATTCGTGGTGTGGCGGACGTCGCGGCACGGGGAAGTGGGCCCGGCCGTGCTGGCCGCCGTCGGCGTCGGCGCGCTCTACGCCATCCGTTTCGCGGACGGCCCCGGCTTCGTCCCCGGCCTGGTGGGGGCCACCCCGTTGGTGGCGGTGGGGCTCGTGCTCGGCTGGAGGACCCGACCGGGGCGCTGGGTGCTGGGCGTCGCCCTGGTGTCGCTTCCCCTGGTGTGGGCCACGCAGTTCCCGGGGGGGGCGACCCCGCAGTGGGCCGGCCGCTACCTGCTCGTGAGCGGCCTGCTGGCGGGAGTCACCGGGATCGTCTCCCTCCCTGCGCTGCGCCCGTGGGCTCGCAACTCCGTGGTCGGCCTGGCGGTTGTGGTTACCGCCTTCGGGGCCCTGTGGATGTCGATCCGCACCCATGACGTCGCCCGGGCCCTGGCTGCCCTCAACGGGCGGCCCGAGCCGGTGTTGGTCTCGCGCGTCGGCCACCTGGCGCGTGAGGGTGGTGTGTTCTATGGCGAGCACCGCTGGTTGACGGCGCCCACCGACGCCGACCAGCGATTCGCGGTGCATGTACTGGAGCAGGCGGGCGTCACGCGCTTCGGCCTGGTGTTCCTCTCGGTCGAGGCGCCGAAGACGCCCGTCGCCGGGTGGCGGAATGTTGGTTCCGACGAACTCGAGCTGGTGGACGGCCTCATGCTGCGGGTGACCACCTACGAGGCGAGGTGACGAGGCTCGGCCGCCCGCCCGTCGAGCCGCAGCCGGCCCCGGGCGATGCCGTGCCGGCCACTGGGGCGCCGCGTGGCGGCCGGCGCCTCCACGCTCCGGCGGCGGCCGGGTTCGTCGTGCTCACGGTCGGCTTCCTGTGGCCCGCGGTTGCCCACTACCGCGACCGGGTGCTCTCCCAGGGTGGCGACGGGAGCACGTTCCTGTGGGCGTGGTGGGCCATGCCCCGTGCCCTTCTGGCGGGACACAACCCGTTCGTGACCGACAAGCTCTTCCACCCCGTCGGCGGCAACCTGGCCTTCCACACCACCGCACCCCTGGAGATGGTCCTGTCGTGGCCGGTGGCCCGGCTGCTGGGCCTCGGGGCTGCGGTCAACACGCTCCAGCTGGCGGCTGTCTTCCTCTCCGCCCTTGGCGCCTATCTCCTCGCGTTCCACGCCTGCGGGGACAGGCGGGCAGCCTTCTTCGCAGGTGTCGCGTTCGCCTTCGTGCCATACCGGTTCGTGCACATGGGCGGGCACTTCAACCTCATCCACACGGAGTTCCTGCCCTTCGGGCTGCTGGCGTTCCTGCGGTTCGTCGACGAGCAGACGCGCCGCCGGGCGGTATGGCTCGGTGCCGTGGTGGGGCTGACCTTCCTGACCGACTTCTACTACACCGTCTTCCTGCTCCTCGCCCTGGGCGTACTGGGTCTGGCCCGACGGAGGGACCTCGGCCGAGGTTCCCTCCGGCTGCTGGCCGAGGCGGGATTCATCGCCGCACTGGTGGCCCTCCCGCTGCTCGTGGCCATGGTGCAGGCGCTGATGGCAGGCGAGCTCGATCCGCTGCCGGGGTGGGGGGGCGCCGATGTGTACTCGGCCGACGCCATCGCCTGGATCCTTCCGCCCGCCCGGCACCCGTGGTGGGGGTCGTTCGTGTCGCGTGCGCAGGTGGGGCGGCCGGTCCAGGGGGAGGGCATCGCCTACCCGGGCCTCGTCGTCCTCGGCCTGGCGGTGGCGGGACGGGGGCTGGGCGACCGGGTTTCCCGCAGGGGCTGGGTCGCCCTTGCCGTCATCGCCGGCGTGCTGGCCATGGGCCCGTTCCTCCAGGTCGGCGGTCGTAGCGGGGGAGCCTTTTCCTACCTCGGGCGCAGCTTCACCTTTCCGTTGCCCTATCTGGCTCTGCACTTCATCCCGGTGCTCAACGGTGTCCGCGTGCCCGGGCGCTTCGCCATAGTCGCCATCCTCGCGCTCGACGTCCTCGCCGCCGTCGCCCTCGCGTCCCTCATCCGCCGGTGTTCCGCACGGGGGTTGGCCGCCTGCGCCGTTGCGCTCGTAGTCACGTTGGTCGAGTTCCTGCCTGGTGTGCCCTCGTCCCACCCGGTGGCGGTGCCGGCGCCGTACCATCGCATCAGGGCCGACAGTGGCGGTGGCGCCGTGCTGGAGGTGCCGCTTCAGTGGTGGTCGGGCACGGACGAGGTGGGCGACGGCAGGCTGGGCCGGGACGACACGATCTTCGTGTACTACGCCACTGTCCACGGCCGCCCCCTCGTGTCCGGGTACCTGTCCCGCTACCCGTCCGAGCGCCTCGCCCGCCTGACGGCGGTACCGGTGTACCGCCAGGTGCTTGCCCTCGGCGACGAGCCCGGGTTCTCGGGCCCAGCCACCTTCACGGCGGACGACCTGCGCGCCCTCGGGATCGGCTACGTCGTGTACCACCGCGACCGGCCGTGGCCGGCTGCGTTCGCCTACCTGTCGGGCCTCGGGCTCCCGGTGCTGGCCGATGATGGGACCATCGTGGCGTGGAAGGTCGGCTGACCGCGGAGCCAGAACGGGTTGGCACAGGGGGGAGCGGGCGGCCGTCCCTGTCGCTCGTCGTGCCCCTCTACAACGAGGAGGAGCGCTTCGTCGAGCACGCCGAGGAGCTGCGGTCGTTCGTGGCGGGATTCGGGCCGGGGAGCCAGCTGATCGTGGTGGACGACGGCAGCACCGACGCCACCTGCGCCGTGGTGGAGCGGTTCCTCTCCGACCATCCCGGCTTCTCGGGCGTGCTGCTCCGCCGTCCCCACCAGGGGAAGGGCGCGGCCGTACGGGCGGGCCTGCAGGCCGCCACGGGCAGCTACTGGGCATTCTGCGACGTCGACCTGTCCACGCCGCTCGCCGAGCTTGACCTGGTGCTGCGCGCCGCGGCAGCCGGAGGGGTGCTTGCCATCGGGTCCCGGGACGTGGGCGCCTCGCGCCTGGTCCTGCCCCAGGGCCGCGTGCGGGAGTCGCTGGGCAAGACCTACAACCGGCTCGTCCAGCTCACTGTGGCGCCCGGTATCTCGGACACCCAGTGCGGGGCCAAGGCCGCCGCCAGGGCGGTGTGGGGGGCCATCCTCCCGCATTGCCGCGAAGTCGGGTTCGCCTGGGACGTCGAGATCATCGCCGTGGCCCGGCGGCTCGGGATCGCCGTCCGGGAGGTGGCCATCGAGTGGAGTCATGATGACCGCTCCAGGGTGCGTATCGGACGCGACGGCGCGGCCATGGTGGCGGCACTGCCCAGGATCATCGCGACCACGAGGCTCGTCGGGTCGGGGGCCCGGGCCGACAGGGAGGCCAGCGGCGTGTTCGACAATCAGCAGGCGTCAACGCTCATCGGGTCGGACACGGACCACTGGTGGTTCAGGAGCAAGGCCGCGTTCGTCTCGGCGGTGCTCCGGCGCCATCCGCAGCCGGGCCCGACTCCGTTCCTCGTGGACGTTGGTGCGGGCGCAGGCGGTGTCACCGCCATCCTGGGGTGGCCGCCCGACCGTCTCACCGCCATCGAGGGCTCCGAGGAGTTGGTCCGCGTCGCCCACGTGCGCCACGCACTTCCGGCCGCGGTGGGGTCGACCGACCACCTGTGCCTCCGTGACGGGAGCGTGGGGGTCATGACCATGCTCGACGTCGTCGAGCACCTCGACGACCCCGACGCCGCCTTGCGCGAGGCCTACCGCGCCCTCCACCCCGGCGGGCAGCTCGTCGTCACCGTCCCCGCCCACCAGTGGCTGTGGAGTTCGGCCGACGAGATGCTGGGCCATGTGCGCCGGTACACCCGCCCGCTGCTGCGCGAGCAGCTGCACGGTGCCGGCTTCGAGCCGGTCGTGCTCACCCACGTTTTCAGCTGGCTGGTGGCGCCGGTGTGGTTGCAGCGCCGGCTCGCCACCACCAAGGACGCGCAGTTGGGCCTCGATCAGAAGTCAGTGCTCCTCGACCGCGTGGCCCTCGTACTCACCAGGATCGAACGAGCCCTCATCCGGGTGGTCCCCTTGCCGATCGGCACGTCGATCCTGTGCCTGGCAGTCAAGTCCGCGCCGCCGAGCCCGTCCGGCTCCTGACAACCGGCCGGGCATGACGGACGAGGCGGGATCCACGGAGCCACTTCGGGGAGGTCCGGGTCGTGGTGACGCGGGTTCCCGTCTCGATCGGGCGTTCCTACCCGTCGTCACCGTCGCTTTCCTCCTCGTGTGCACCGTGCCCTACGCGGTCGCTGCCTGGCGCACCCCTCCGGGGACCGAGTTCTCCGGCGTGCTCTACAACCACTTCGATACGAGCTACTACCGGGCTTCCCAGCGCTCGACGGCGAGAGCCCTTCCCCACGCCAACCGGTTCACTGCGGAGCCCGGAGCGCCCGACCGCGTCCCGCCCCTGTACCCGCTGCTCGGTCGGGTCCAACGGCTCACCGGCCTACCGGCCTTCGTCGTGTACCACCTGCCCCGCGTGCTGGCCGCCGGTGCCCTGCCGGCCCTGCTGGCGTACCTGTTCGGGCTCTGCTTCCCGGGCCGGCGGGAGACGGTCAGGTGGGCGGTGCTCTTCGCTCTCTTCACCGCCGGTGTGCTGACGCTCGCCCCGGGCCTCGCCATCGCCGCCCGCTCCGGCGAGAGGATCCCGGAGTCCAACATCGCATACAGCTTCACCGTCTTCCCGCACTTCGCCGTCTCCTACGTGGGCCTCACACTGGCCTTCACGGCGCTTGCCATGGCGCTCCGGGGCCGGCCGGTACGGCTTGTCGCGGCGACCGGCGTCGGCGCCGGGGTCCTGCTCGGCCTCGGTCACGCCTTCCTGCTCCTGCCGTTCGTCGTCGTCTTTTCCGGGGTTCTCGTCGTTGCCGCCGCGCTGAGAGTGCGCGGCGGCGGCCCGTCGGGAGGCCTCACGCAGCTGGCGGCGGTCATGACCGTCGGCATTTCGGCTGCTCCCTTCGTGTTCCTGTTGCACCGGGTCCAGGCCAGGCTCGAGACGTTGCAGGGCTTCAGCTTCAGCGACGCCTATCTGCCCGACCGGTGGTGGACGTGGGCCTTGGGCTTCGGTGTCGTCTCCCTCCTTGCCCTGGCGGGAGCAGTGGCCGTGTTCCGGACCAGGAGCAGAGACCCGCTGGTGTGGCTCCTCCTGGCCTGGATCGGTGCGCAGTTGGGCTTCATCTACCTGCCGTCCGCGGTGTTCCAGCGCCGTTTCAGCGAGGGCCTCATTGTCCCCATCGCCGGAGTGGCGGGGGTCGGCGCCGCGCTCATCGGCGGCTCCGCTCGCGCCGCCCGAAGTGTGCGAGGCGGCCTCGTTGCCGTGCTCCTCCTGGGGGTTTTGACGATCGGCAAGAACCTGGGCGCGTCCGGGGAGTACGTGCCCAACGAACTCGGCGATCTTGCGGCACTCGTCAACCGCTCCGACGTCGTCCTGGCCGGAGCCCCGGTTTCGGCAATCTTGCCGGCCATCTCGGATGGCACCGCCTACGCCGCCCGTCTGCTGGAGACGCTGCAGTACGCAGCCAAGCGGTCGGCGGCCACACGCTACGCAGTCGACCCGGCCAGTGCCGCCTCCCGGCGGTGGCTCGCCGGCGAGGGGATCACGCTGGTCGTCGTGCAGGCCGGCGACCCGTCCTTCGCGTTGCGGGCCCTCGACGACGCGGATGCCGCCTGCCTGGAAACGACCTTCCGGCGGGGGGATCTCACCGCCTACCGGGTGCAGCCGGAATGCCTGAGCGCGGCGGGCGGGGGTGGTGGGTGACGGCCGGCGGCGCCGATCCGCTGTAGCATGCGTGAGCGGTCCTCCAGAGTGGAGCTTGGCCGCGGTCGATTTGCGAGCGCACGCTGCGCTTGGTTCTGGTCCTCGGACCGGTGGCCTACGGCAACCTCGGCCACCGATCCTCGAAGGACCTAACTTCATCATGACTTCGTCCGGGGCCACGCCGCCCCGTCGCAACTCCAACCGCGCCAACACGTCCGGCCGCCCCAACGGCGCCGGCACCGGCGGTTCCCGATCAGGCTCCGGCCGCAGTGCCGGCGGCTTCCAGGGCCGCGGCGCCTCAGGCGGCCAGTCCCGCCGGTCCGGCGCCACCTCAGGTGGCGGCTCCGGCGGGCCGCAGCCCCGCTCCGGCGCCCCTTCGCAAGCGCAGGCCGGTACCGCACCGCGCCGCCCGCCCACGCCGGCCACACCGTTCGTGCCGGCGGCGACGTTCGGCGAGTTGGGTGTCGACCCCGCCCTCGTGGCCGTCCTGGCCGCCGAAGGCATCGACGTGCCGTTCCCCATCCAGTCCGCCACCATGCGGGACTCCCTGGCCGGCAAGGATGTGCTCGGCCGGGGCCGCACCGGCAGCGGCAAGACCGTCGCCTTCGCCGTCCCGATGGTGATGGCGCTCAAGGCGTCGGGCCGCCGGGCCCAGCCCCGCCGTCCCCGTGCCCTCATCCTGGTGCCCACGCGCGAGCTGGCCACCCAGGTTGCGTCCACCATCGCACCGCTGGCCGCCGCCGCCAACCTGCGGGTGACGACGGTGTTCGGCGGCGTGGGCCAGCATCCGCAGGTGACCGCCCTCCGCAACGGTGTCGACATCGTCGTCGCCTGCCCGGGACGCCTCGAGGACCTGATCAGCCAGAACTGCTGCCGGCTCGACGCAGTCGAGGTCACCGTGCTCGACGAGGCCGACCACATGGCCGACCTCGGGTTCCTGCCCGGCGTGAAGCGGATCCTCGACACCACGCCGGCCGGCACCCAGCGCCTGCTGTTCTCGGCCACGTTGGACAACGGCATCGACGTCCTCGTGCGCCGGTACCTCACCAACCCCGTCACCCACTCGGTGGACGACGTGAACGCGGCGCCCCCGGACATGACGCACCACGTCCTCGAGGTGACGGCCGACACCAAGGCCACCGTGGTGCGCGAGCTCGCCTCGGGCCACGGCCGCAGCCTGTTGTTCACCCGCACCAAGCACGGGGCCAAGAAGCTGGCCAAGTACCTCACCCAGGCCGGCGTGCCGGCGGTGGAGCTGCACGGCAACCTGTCCCAGCCCATCCGCCAGCGCAACCTGGCCGCCTTCAGCGCCGGCACCGCCCGCGTGCTGGTGGCCACCGACATCGCCGCCCGCGGCATCCACGTCGACGAGATCGCCCTCGTCGTGCACGTGGACCCGCCCACCGAGCACAAGGCCTACACGCACCGCTCCGGGCGCACCGCCCGTGCGGGCGCGGCCGGCGACGTGGTGACGGTGATGACCAGGGACCAGGCCGGCGACGTGCGCACCCTGGCCCGCCAGGCCGGCATCCGCCCCACCATCACATCGGTGCGACCCGGCGACGCCACCATCCTCAGCCTGTCGGGGCCCCACGCGCCGCTGGTGACCCCGCCGCCGCCGGCCCCCGAGCGGGCCCCCCTGCGGGGCGGGCCCCGGTCGCATCACGGGCGGAGCGGTTCCCCGTCCGGCGGCCGCACCCCGGCCGCCAGCCGTGGCGGCTCTGCCGGCGGCCGCCCCGGCGGCCGCCCCGGCGGTCGCCGCTTCTCCCGCTGAGCCCCACGGGCAGCTGGGTGCCGGTGCTCTGGACGCCAGATGTCGCACCAGCACGTCGGGCTTCAGGACGATGGACTGGCTGACCACGTAGTCGAACGGCGCGACGGGCACGATCTCGCCCGGCGGCGGTGCCGGCGGAGAAGGTCCCACAGCGCCGTCACGCAG